>JALVUH010000145.1 GCA_027035735.1 Nautiliaceae bacterium | reverse complement strand
TTTTGAAATGTTTTCAAAAAGATTTTATCTTTAGATAACTCTTTTGTATTATCAGTGATTAAATCATTTTGTAAGTAGGTTATTAAATCCATCAATAATCTCTAAATCATCTATTTGAGAAATCAAATCTTCAAAATAACTAATAGCATTTTCTTTAAATCCATATTTCAATAAAAGATCAAAAAACTCTATAAGTTCCTCTTTGTTTTCAAATAAAACTTTTGTAGAAAGTAAAATATTTTCCAAATCTTCTCTTGTTTTAACTATATTTTTCACATCTTTAAAAAAAACTCCATCAAGCTCTTCAGAATTAAAAGTTTTAGGAGAAGCTACAAGCTTATTGATTATTTTTAAAGCTAACTTATAATCCTTTTTGCTTATAGCTTCTTCTAGAAGTAATTTCAAATCAGAATGAATATTTAACAAGCTCATCTAGCTTATCCTCATATCCATGAGGTACATTCATTACAACCAAATCTGGATGTATTTTTTCTTTTAGTGCTTTTTCTATTCCATATTTCAAGGTTGCCCCTGCACTAGCACATCCTACACATCCACCTTGAAGTTGAACAAATACTACAGGTTTTCTTACATCTATAAGTGTAACATCTCCTCCATCCATTTGGAGCATAGGACGAATCTCTTCAATTACACCAGCTACTGCTTCTTTTAATTCTTCATTAGAAAAAGGAATATCAGCCATTATTACTCCTCAACGAATTCAATAACACACATTTCAGCTGCGTCACCTCTTCTAAAATTAGTTTTAATAATTCTTGTATATCCACCATTTCTTTTTTCAAATTTAGGTGCAATTTCTTCAATTACTTTTTTAGTTGCCGCTTTAGCTCTAGCATTTGATCCTAGTTTTGAATATACATATCTATGAGTATTCAAATCATTTACTTTAGCTCTTGTAATAATTTTTTCAATATATCTTCTAAGTTCTTTTGCTTTTGGCACAGTAGTATTAATTCTTCCATGTTCAATTAAATCACAAGCAAGATTTCTTAATAATGCTTGTCTATGCTCAGAATCTCTTCCAAGCTTTCTATATCCGTGTCTATGTCTCATGATTCACTCTCCTTTAATTTTGCTAACTTATCTTCAACTACTTTTTTAATGTTAAGCGGCAATGGTTTATTTATAGAAAATCCTATTTCTTCTAATTTTTCATATATTTCTTCAAGTGATTTTGTTCCAAGATTTTTAATATTTGCAATTTTTTCTTTACCCATTAAAACAAGTTCACCAATATATTTAATTCCTGCTCTATCAAGAGCATTGAAACTTCTGCTTCTAAGATTAAGATTTTCAATTGGTTCAAATAATACATTATATTCTTGTGGAAGTTCCACTTCTTCTTTTTGTTTTGGTTCAAGTTTAAATTCTTTTGAAAATACTGCAAATTGATTTAAATATGTATTTATTGCATCTTTAAATGCATCAATTGGATCAATTTGTCCATCTGTTTCTACTTCAAAAATTACTTTTTCAAAATTAGGGTCATCTTCTACTAACATATTTTCTATATTATAAATTACTTTTTTAATTGGAGAAAAATATGCATCAAGACCAATATATCCTTCAGGTAACTCATCTCTATAATTTTCAACCGCTACAAATCCCATACCTTTTTTAATAATTAAAGATAAATTAAGCTCACCTTCATCATTTAATGTTGCAATATACTCATTAGGTGTAACTACATCAACTTCTTCGTTTATTAAATCTTCTCCTCTTATTTCTTTAGGCCCTACAAAATGATAATTTACTACAATTTCATCTTTATTTTCATCTTTTATTTTAAATCTGATACTTTTGAGATTAATAATAAAACTTGCAACATCTTCAAGCATACCTTTTAAAGAATCAAATTCGTGTTTAACCCCTTCAATTTTTAAAGCCACAGGGGCAAAACCAAGAGTAGCGGAAATTAATGTTCTTCTTATTGGATGGGCTACACTAACTCCAAAGCCAGCTTCAAAAGGATAAACCTCAATAACTGCTTTGTTATCTTCTTTTTTATAAGAAAATTCACTAGGAATTAAAACTTCTGTTTTTATTTTATTCATTTTTTAGCCCCTATTATTTAGAGTATAACTCAACTACTAATCTTTCATCTACTGGAATATTTACTTCACTTCTCTCAGGTATTCTTTGGAATACTCCTACCATTTTTTCTTTATCAACATCAACCCATGGTGCGATACCAGTTTGAGCTGTAAGTTCAAGTGCTCTTTGGATTTGAGGATTATTTTTTGATTTTTCTTTAATTTCTATTCTATCACCCTCTTTAACCAAATATGAAGGAATATTTACTTTTTTACCATTTACTAAAACATGTCCATGAGTTACAAGTTGTCTTGCAAATCTTCTAGTTGTAGCAAATCCCATTCTATAAACTACATTATCAAGACGTCTTTCAAGTAGTCTAATTAAATTTTCCCCTGTTGAGCCTTCTTGTCTATTTGCTTCTTTAAAGAATCTTCTAAATTGTTTTTCAAGTACACCATAATAATATTTGATTTTTTGTTTTTCTCTTAATTGTTGTCCATACTCACTAATTTTTGCTCTTCTTTGTCCATGTTGACCAGGTGCATAAGGTCTTCTATCAAGAGCACTTTTTCCTGCTAATCTTCTCTCACCTTTTAGTTCAAGTGAAACACCAAGTCTTCTTTCAATTCTTTCTACTGGTCCTGTATATCTAGCCATCGTTACACCCTTCTTCTTTTTCTTGGTCTACAACCATTATGTGGTAATGGAGTAATATCTTTCATCCATAAAACTTTAATACCTTCAGTAGCACCTACTGTTTTAATAGCAGTTTCTCTTCCACCACCTGGTCCTTGTACTTTAATACCTACTTCTTTAATTCCGTATTCTTTTGCTTTTGCCATAGCATCTTCTACTGCTTGTTGAGCTGCAAATGGAGTTGATTTTTTGCTACCTTTAAATCCAAGTGCCCCAGCACTACTCCAACATAAAGCATTTCCCATTTCATCTGTTACAGTAATCATTGTATTATTAAAAGTAGCTGCAATATAAACTATTCCGCGACCTACTTGTTTTTTAATTTTTTTCTTTTTAGTTACTTTTCTTTTTGCCATTTAACTCCCCTTATTTTGCTTTTGCACCAACAGTTTTTCTTTTGCCTTTTCTAGTTCTGGCATTTGTTTTAGTTCTTTGACCTCTAACTGGAAGACCGCGTCTGTGTCTTAAACCTCTATAACATCCTAAATCCATAAGTTCTTTAATATTAAGTTGAACAATTTTTCTAAGCTCACCCTCAACTATATAATTATTTTGAATCTCTTTATTTAAAATAGAAATTTCTTCTTCTGTTAATTCATAAACTCTTTTATTTGGGTCAATTCCAGTATCTTTAAGTATTTTTCTACTAGTAGTTAGGCCTATTCCATAAATATATGGAAGAGCATATTCAATTTTTTTATTTTTTGGTAAATCTATACCCGCAATTCTTGCCATGTTTTATCCTTGTCTTTGTTTGTGTTTTGGATTTTCACAAATTACCCTAATAACACCTTTTCTTTTTACAATTTTACATTTAGGGCAAATTTTTTTAACTGATGCTCTAACTTTCATATCAATTCCTTTACTTTAACTTCTCCCCTTAGGCACAATGGCCAGCCCTTGCAATAATTAAAAAACTATTGCAAAGCCTCATTTGTGTTCAGGGGGATGAAATTATACCATATATTTATAAAGACAAAAGAATGAAGGTAAAAAAGAGAAACAAAAAAAGTAAAAAAATTAATACAATATTTCCTTTTTAAAAGGAAATTAATGAAAAATAAAAGCCAAAGAACCTATAAGTGCCAATGTAATTGTTCCAATATTGATTTTATCAAATTCTTTTTTAAGTAATGCTAAAATCAAATAAAGTACAAACCCTGCACTAAGTCCAATAGTAATAGAATAAGTAAGAGGCATTAAAATAACTGTTATAAAACTACTGACTGCTATTACATGATCTTTAAAATTAATATTTTTTAACTCACTAAACATCAATACTCCAACCATTACTAAAATAGGATAAATAGCATTATCTGGAATGGCTTTATAAATAGGTAAGAAAAAAAGAGTTGTTATGAATAAAAGTCCAGTTACTACTGCTGTAAGACCACTTCTTCCTCCTTCTTCAACTCCTGCTGCACTTTCAATAAAAGATGTAGTAGTAGAAGTCCCAAGAGCAGCTCCTATTACTGTAGCTGCTGCATCAGCCTCTAGTGTTTTTTGTAATTCTTCTGAATTATTTTTAAAAAGCCCAGCTCTTAGTCCAATTCCTGCAAGTGTCCCAATTGTATCAAACATATCAGTAACTAAAAATGTAATAATTACAGGTAAAAGACTAAGTTTTAATGCACTTATAATATCAAAATGAAAAGCAATAGGAGAGATACTTGCAGGCATAGATATAATACCTTTAGGTAAATTAGCAAGACCTAAAATCCAAGCCACTATTGAAGTTAGAGCAATTGATAAAATAAAAGCACCTTTTATTCTATAAGAATAAAAAATTGCCGCCAATAAAAATCCTAAAATCCCTAACATAACTTCTGGAGTTTTTATATTACCAAGAGTTACAAATGTAGCTGGATTACTTACTATAATTCCCATTCCTTTAAGACCTATAAACGCAATAAAAGCGCCAATTCCTGCACTAATAGCTCTTCTTAAATCAACAGGTACACTCTCAAGTACCCATACTCTAAATTTAGTAAAAGAAAGCGCTAAAAATATAAGACCGGATATCATAACAATACCAAGTGCAGTTTGCCAAGGAATATGCATTCCTTTTACAAGCCCAAATGTAAAATATGCATTTAGTCCCATCCCTACACTCATAGCAACAGGTGTATTTGACCATATCCCATTTAATATAGTAGATATTATAGTTACAACAGCAGTAGCGGTAATAAGTGCATCAAATGGCATTCCAGTAAGACTCATAATAGAAGCATTAACGGGTACAATATACATCATCGCAAGAAAAGTAGTAAAACCAGCTCTAACTTCAGTAGATATAGTAGTTTTTTTCTCTCGGAGTTTAAAATATTTTTCTAAAAAATTCATTTACCCCTCCTTTTTTGAATTATATCAAAAAAGAAGGGGAATTAATATTCAATTAATTATTTTATTTCTATCTTTTTACCTTCTGGCTTTTGTTTTCTAGGAATAAATATTTTAAGAACTCCATTTTCATATTTTGCTTCAATATTATCCAAATCTGCATCAGGAGGTAATTTAAAGCTTCTTTCAAATCTTCCAAAAAAACTTTCAATTCTTGTATAATTTTCTTTTTCTTCTTTTTTTTCTAATTTTCTTTCACCTGAAA
The DNA here is from genome assembly GCA_027035735.1 of Nautiliaceae bacterium. Lineage (GTDB taxonomy): Bacteria > Campylobacterota > Campylobacteria > Campylobacterales > Nautiliaceae > JALTBU01. The sequence continues at coordinate 219 of JALVUH010000145.1, read as the reverse complement.
CTGTTAATACTCCATCATTTACAGAAATATCAATATTTTCTTTTTTCACTCCTGGTAAGTCAATTTCTAGATAATAACCTTTTTCATCAACTTTTTCATTAACTGCTGGTGTAAAATTTTTAACTTCAGCTGGTGGTTGATTTACATTCAATACTGCTCCAAGTCTTCTTTCAATATCTTGTAATTCTTTGAATGGATCAAATACTGTTGGCCACATTT
>JALVUH010000144.1 GCA_027035735.1 Nautiliaceae bacterium | reverse complement strand
TCCCGTCGGCTCCGCCATTAAGTTTCTACAATTATTCCTCTGACACTTTAATTTAATAAAGATTTTAATATAAAAATTAATTTTATTTGATATAATCTCTTTTATGAATGAATTAAAAAATATAATAGTATGTCCAAATTGTGGAACTCCTCATATAAGAAAAAATATTACCCCACAAGAACAAGCAATTTGTGCAAAATGTGGTAAAGTTTTATATAAAAAAGATAAACATATTGAATTGAAAATATTTTTATTAGTTTTTAGTGGATTAATATTTTTTATTATTGGAATGTTTTATCCTATAGTAGATATCAATATAATAGGATATAAAGAGAGTTTAAGAGTAGTAGAATCTAGTCTTTTTTTATTTAATGAAGGTTATATTTTTATTTCTTTATTTGTATTTTTTACAATTTTTTTATTTCCTTTTATTTGTGTTGTTTTATATTTTACTACTACTTTTTTACTTTTAATAAAATATAAAAAAAAGTTAATAAAAAAACTTCTTTTAATTATTACGATTTTAAAAGATTGGTGTTTTTTAGATATATTTTTTATTGGAATTTTAGTTTCTTTAGTAAAGATATTTTCTTATGCAAGTATTGATTTTAATATTGGTTTTGTTGCATATATATTTTTTTTAAGTATAATGTTTTATATAGTAAAATTTACAGGAGTTGAAACTTTATGGGATTTGTACGAAAATATATAAGATGTCCTCATTGTGGATTTACTAATTATGCTACAAGTATTTATTGTGTTAGATGTAATTTGAAAATAAAATTAGATTATTCATCTATAAAAAAATCTTTTGCTTTTTTGATAACAGCTTTTGTTTTTTATATTCCGGCAAATATTTATCCAATATTACAAAGTAATAAATTTTTTGAAAGTTATACAAATACTATAATTAGTGGAATTTTTGAATTATGGAGTGATGGAGATTATCCTATTGCTATAATTGTATTTTTGGCTTCTGTACTTATTCCTATTTTGAAATTTATTATACTTTTTTATTTAAATATAAGTATTAAATCTTGTAAATATTTAAAAATTAAACGAAGACTTTATAAATTTATTGAAATTTCTGGTCCATGGTCGCTTTTGGATGTTTTTGTAGTGTTTATTTTATCAGCATTGATTCATTTTCAATATGTTAGTGTTATTCCTAAAAGTGCCGCTTTATATTTTTTGTTAATGGTTATTTTTACTATTTTAAGTGCTATGAGTTTTGATGAAAGATTAATAGGAGTTAATTGTGAATGAAGAAATTTTTGAAGTAAAAATAAAAAAAAGAGAGGTAAATTTAATTATTTGGATAATTCCTATAATTTCTTTACTTGTTGGAGGATGGCTTATTTATAAATATTATTCATCTCTTGGCCCTTTGATTACTATTAAATTTCAAAATAGTGGAGGACTTGAACCTAAACGTTCAGTTGTAAAATTTAGAGATGTAACTGTAGGGAAAGTTGAAAAAATTAAAATATTAAGATATGGAAATGGAGTTTTGGTATATGTAAGAATGAATAAAGAAATGAAGCCATTTTTAAATGATTTGACTAAATTTTGGATAGTCAAACCTCAAATAGGTTTAGGAGAGATTAGAGGACTTGATGCTTTATTAAGTGGTCCTTATATTCAAATGTATGCAAAGCCCTTGAGATTTACAAAGACTCATTTTATAGGTTTAAATGAACCACCTTTAGATAGCACTATCTTGCATGGAAAAATTATAAAATTGATTTCAGACTCAACTTATGGTCTTAGTGAAAAATTACCTGTTTATTTTAAACAAATGAAAGTAGGGAGTATTAGAAAAGTTGAAATTATGAAAAATGCAAAGGTTAAAATAATTATTTCTGTAAATCAAAAATATGCTCATTTTATTAATGATTCTACTAAATTTTGGAATGCTCAAAAAATTGATATTTCTTTAATAAAAAACTATTTACAAGTATCTTTACCTTCTATAAAAGAGCTTATTTTTGGAGGTATTGTTTTTGCTACTCCAAATAAAAATGCTGAACTTACAAAAACTATTTTTAAACTTTATCCTTCAAAAGCAGAAGCTTTTGCTAATAGGTTAGGAAATGTTCATAGATATAAAGAATTTTTAGTTAAGTTTAATAAACAAAATTCTTTTTTAAATCCTGGAGAACCAGTAGAGTTTAGAGGTTTTGATGTAGGATTTGTTAAGAATGTGAAATCTTATTTTGATATTACAAAAGATAAAATTTTTTCTTATGCTACTTTGAAAATAGATGTTGGAGCTTTTGGAGAGGATAAAAATATTGTTAAAAGATTGATTAATAAAGGTTTAAGTGTATATATAAAAACAATTCCTATTTTAAATAGTGCAACTCTTCATTTAACATTTACGAATAAACCTTATAAATATGAAATAATTAATGGTAAGATTAAATTAAAAGCAATTTATAAAAAAGAGAATTCTATTATTGATAATTTAAATAAATTTATTATTAAATTAAACAAATTACCTTTAAATAAAACAATTAAAAATTTAAATGAATTATTGAGTTCAACAAAGCCAGCTTTAAGTAAAGCATTATATTCTATAGCAAATACAAGTGATTCTATAAATAAATTAGTTAAGAGTAAAAAAATAAATCTTCTTTTGATAAATATTAATGAATTACTTAAGAATTTAAATAAAACTATAAAGACATATTCTAATAATTCAATGTTTTATAAACAAATTTCAAAAACTCTTTATGATGTAGACAAAACAATGAATAATTTAAATAGAGTTATTATAAAAATAGATAAAAAACCAAATTCTTTGATTTTAGGAGATTAAATTGAAAAAATTTTTAATAATTATTTTTTTGTTATTACTCGGATGTGCAAATAAAGAGTATATTTTTATACCAACAAATGCAAAATGTATAAAAAAGAGCGATGTTTTAATAGGTATTGAAGAAGTTAGTTTGCCATATTATATGAGTGATTTAGAAATTATGAAATTAGAAAAAGATAAACTTGTTCCAACTAATAAATATCTATCTAAAAAACCTACAGAAATAATTATTACTAAACTTTCTAATATGCTTTGTGATCCAAATATTTTTATTTATCCATGGGGTAAAAAACCAAAATATAAAATAGATATAAAAATTGATGATTTTTATTTTGTAAATAAAAAATTATTTTTATCAGCTAGAATTTACATAAATTCTAAATTTTTTAAAGTTGTAATGAGTAAAAGTTGTAAAAATGAGTATAATTGTGTAAATGAAGCATTTAATTTAATAGTAAAAAAAATTATTAAGGAGATAAAATGAAAAAATTTATATTTTCGTTAGGAGTTATTGCTTTAATTTTTAGTGGATGTACTCAAATGTATAATTCAAATGAAGTTAGCTTAGCAAATACAAATGAAGTATTAACTTATCAAACAGGTACAGTTGAAGATGTAAAGAAAGTTATTATTAAAGACAATGGAACTGGAGTTATGATTGGAGCTATGAGTGGTACTGTTCTTGGTAGTATGATAGGAAAAGGTAAAGGTAATGTTCTTTCTACTTTAATAGGAGGATTAACAGGGGCATTAGCTGGATATGAACTTGATAAAGCGAATGGAGAAGAGCTTTTTATAAAGCTTGATAATGGAAAACATATAGTGGTAGTCGTTAAAGGAGTTAATATTCAAAGAGGTGATAGAGTAAGACTTATTATGAATGGCTCTCAAATAGTAAGAGTAGAAAAAATTTAATTTTTTATCAAAAAATCTTGAAATTTTTGTAAAATTTATGTAATATTTTGATAAAAACAGTGTCAAAGGAAGATGAATGGCAAGAAAACCAAGAATTAATGAACCAGGATTTTATCATATAGTAAATAGAGGAGTAAATAATAGTGATATTTTTATTGAAAAAGAAGATTATTATAAATTTTTAGAGCTTATTTTAAAAATAAAATATGATTATAATATTACAATTCATGCTTTTACGATTTTACCAAATCATTATCATATATTGCTTCAAACTCATAAAAGTAATTTAAGTGAAGCTATGAGACTTTTGAACTCAGCTTATGCTGCTTGGTATAATTTTAAAAGTGGGAGAGTTGGACACTTATGGAAAGGTAGATTTGATAGTTATATGCTTTTTGATGAAGATCATTTCTGGAAAGTGGTAAAATATATAGAAAGAAATGCTGTTGCTTTAGGGCTTGTAAAAGATGTAACTGAGTGGGAATATCAATCACTTGCTCTTAGACTTAAAAAAACTAAGTTTTTTGAAATAATTGAAGATAGTAAAATTTTAGAAAAACCTTTAGATGAATATATAGAATGGCTTAGAAAACCTCTTGAAAAATTTGAACTTGATGAAATTTATAAAGAACCAAAAATTGTAGTAGTTGATGGTGAAGTAAAAGTGGTTAGAAAAAAACTCTCAGATTTTTTTGAAGAATATAAAGATAAAAAAGAAGCAATTAAAGCTGCAAAAGCAAATGGATATAAATATTCTGAAATAGCTAGATTTTTAGGAGTTTCAAACGCTTATATAAGTAAACTTGCTAAAAGTTAAAAGGGATAAATCCCTTTTAGATTTTTGTAGCTATAAAATCAGCAAGTTCTAATAATCTTCCAGAATATCCAAATTCATTATCATACCATGCATAAACTTTAACTTTATTTCCATCCACTACAAGTGTTGATAATCCATCAATAATACTTGAATGAGGATTATTGATGATATCTCTTGATACAATTTCTTCATAAGAAATTTCTAAGATTCCTTTTAAATATGTATTCATAGCTTCTTCAAATGCTTTATTTACTTCTTCTTCTGTTACATTTTTTTTGAGAGTTGCTGAAATATCAGTAATTGCTCCATCAGGTACAGGAACTCTTAAAGCTCTTGCATTCATTTTTCCTTCTAATTCTGGAATAACTTTTGTTGTTGCAATTGCAGCACCTGTTGTTGTAGGAATAATATTTTCAGCAGCTGCACGTCCACGTCTATGTTTCCCAGGATTTTTTCTATCAACTATAGCTTGAGAAGATGTATAAGCATGAACAGTTGTAACAAGTGCACTCTCAATTCCAAAATTATCATGTAATACTTTAATTGCTGGTGCAAGTGAATTTGTAGTACAAGAAGCATTTGAAATTACATCATGTTTAGCTGGGTCAAACCAATCTTGATTTACTCCTAAAACTACTGTAAGTTCTGCATCTTTACTTGGTGCTGAAATGATTACTTTTTTTGCTCCTGCTGTTAAATGTTTAGCAGCTCCAGCTCTGTCTGTAAAATGACCTGTACACTCAAGTACTATATCAATTCCTAATTCTTTCCAAGGAAGTTTTTCAGGATCTCTTCCTGTTACAAGTTTAATTTCTGTATCTCCTACTTTTAAAGTATCATCTGTATAACTAACTTCTGCTGGAAATCTTCCATGAACGCTATCAAATTTTAGCATATATGCCAAATCTGCAGCTGTTCCACTTCCTCCATTTGCTGCTACAATTTCAACATTTTCAGGTTTATTGATAATATAATGCCAAAGAACCATTTTTCCAATTCTACCAAGTCCGTTAATTGCTACTCTTTTTTTTGCCATTTTTTCTCCTTTT
>JALVUH010000143.1 GCA_027035735.1 Nautiliaceae bacterium | reverse complement strand
AGTTTGAAGCCTATTAAACTTGTAAATGTAAAACAGCCTGTTTTTAAAATAAAAGTATCAGTTGATGGACTTATTTATGTGTTGGATATAAATAACACTATTAGAATTTTTGATGAAAATTTTAAATTAAAAACTGGTGCGAAGATTAAAATGCCAGCTCATAAACCTTTTGAAAATACTGCTGATATTTCTCCAAATGGAACATTTATAGCCATAGCAGAAGTTGGAGGAAATAAAACTTTTATTTATGATATTAAAGCTAAAAAAATGAAATATAAATTTGGCTGGCATAAGGGAGAGGTTTTAAATGTTTCATTTGATTGGGAAGAAGAATATCTTTTAACTGGTGGAATGGATGGAAGAGCTTATATTTGGAGTTTGAAACTTGGAAGAATGTTAAATGCCCTTCCTCCTCATCCAGATTATATTCTCTCAGGTGGGTTTAGCAAAAATAATTTATGGGCAGCTACTGGAAGTTATGACAGGCTTATTACTATTACCAATATTGCTTCAATAAATGTTAATTATAGAAAAAAAGCTCATAGAGGAGCTGTTAATAAGATTAAATTCTTTAATGGTAATATTATGATAAGTGCAGATAAAACGGGTGAGCTTATAAAATGGGATTTTAGAAAAGGAAAAGTTTTAAAGCGATTTGATAATATGGCTGATATAGTGATTGATTTTGTTAGTGATGAGAAGCAGGAGTTTTTATTTGCCATTACAAAAGAAAAAAGAGTTTATTTATATGATTTTGAAAGTGGTGAGATTATATTTCAGGAATATATTAAGCTTACGGAATTTCCTAGTGCTTTAGAATATAATGCTAATCTTAATCAATTATATGTTGGATGTGTGGATGGAAGTATTTATATTTATGATTTATTAAAAGATGAAAAAGAATTAAAAGATTTTATTTTTAAGAAAGAATATACAAAAGCTTATGAGCTTATAAAACAAAATCCTATCCTAAAAAGAACAAAAGAGTATCAAGAACTTGAAAATATCTGGGAAAAAACATTAAATGCTATTCAAAAGCTTCTTGAAAAAGGAGAGATAGAAAAAGCAAAATATCTTTTTGAGCCTTTTAAAAATGAACCTATTAAAAGAAATATTTTTCAAAATTTATTAAATGATTATAGTGAATTTGAAAAATTTAAAAATGCAGTGCTTAATAGAAAATATCCTCTTGCTTATTCTCTTGTAAGAAAGTATCCTATATTTAAAGAGAGTGTTTATTATAAAAAAATGGAGAGTGATTTTAAAAAGGTATTTAATAGAGCAAGAGAACTTATAAAACTTGGAAAAGTAGATGAAGCAAAAGAAATTTTAAAACCTTTTAGAGGTGTTAGTGAAAAAGCAGCACTTATTCAAAGTCTTTTTAATGAAAAGATGCTTTATGATTTGTTAAGAAAACTTTTATTAAAAAGAGATTTTAGAGAATTTTTTGAATTTATAAATAGATACCCTTTTTTAATGGATACAGATGAGTATGAGAGTGCTATGAAATATGCAAAAGCTTTATATGAAAAAGCAAAAGAGGCTATTAAAAAAGGAAATTATAAAGAAGCTTTAAGGTATATAGAAGTTTTAAAAGAATTTCCAACTTATAAAGAAGAAGCAGAGAGTTTAGAAAGAGAAGCAAAAAATATTATGAATTTTCTTTTGTATCTTGCAAATAAAGATTATGACAAGGTAGAAGATTTAGTAAATACTTATCCATATTTAGAAAAACTTGATGATTATCAGAGATTTATTAAAGAGTATAAAAAATTAATAAATGAAGGTGAAAGATATGCAGTAACAGGTAACATTGAAAAAATAAAAGAAATTTATAAAGATTATATAAATTATAGAATGTTTAAAAATCTTGTGTATCAATTAATAAAAAGAGCTTATCTTAATCAAATAATGACAGCACTTAAAGCAAAAGATTTTAATAAAATAAAAAGAGGGATTAAAAATTATATTAAATTATTTGGATTTGATAATGAAATAGGGGATTTGATTAAAATGGCAAAAAAATTAGGAGTAGATTTGATAATAGATGAATATGAAAAATCAGTTGATGTTCCATTTTCTTCTTTGCCTGATAAAATCACTGAAGTAGAGCTTTAATTCTTCTTTTTTATTTATATTTATTGCTTCTTTTTTATTTATTTTTGTATTATTTTTGTTTATTCCAAATATTTTTAAATTATTTTTTTTATTCTCTTTTAATTTTTTTAGCATTGTATAATCATAATATCCAATTAAAGGATTTTGTTTAGAGACAGATTTTTTTAAAAGTAGTTTTTTTATCGTCTTTGGAGTTACAAAAGGTGTGTCTATATTTATTACAAAAATTTTTTTATGTTTTTTTATAAGCTCTTCTAGTACAAAAATTGGAGCATAAATTTTTGATTTTTCTATAAAAAAGGGATAGTTTTTAAATTTTTTTTCTTTTGCAGCAAAATATACATGTTTAAATACACTTTTACAGATTTTATATTGCATTTTATAAAAATATTTTGCTTTATCTTCTTTGAATCTAGAAGATTTGCCACCAGCAAGAATAAAACAAGGGATTTTATTTTCTTTTAAATTCACCTGATTTTCCACCTGCTTTATATTCAAGTTTTATATTTGTAATTTCCATCTCTCTATCAATTGCTTTTGCCATATCATAAATCGTTAAAAGTCCTATGCTCACAGCAGTTAAGCTTTCCATTTCAATTCCGGTTTTTGAGTGAGTTTTTGCAGTTACTATTAGTTTAAAACCATCTTCTATCTCCTCAACATCAACATCAATTCCATCTATTAAAATATTATGACACATTGGAATTAATTCACTTGTTTTTTTACCTCCCATAATTGCTGCTATTATGGCTGTTTGAAGAACTGCTCCTTTTTTTGTTTTTTCTTCTAAAATTGCTTTTTTTGTCTCTTTTTTCATATGAATTTCACCACTTGCAATTGCGACTCTTTTTGTTATCTCTTTTTCTCCTACATCTACCATTTTTGGGTTATGTTTTTCATTTATGTGAGTTAATTTCATTTTTTGCCTTTAAAAAATTTTTTTATATTAAAATGTAAAACAGACCAGAGAATTGAACCTACTATAAATCCTGGAACGAAACTTAATTTTATTATATTTAAAATAATCATTGTAATTATCAAAGAAATAATTATTGGAGCTATTTCTTTCAAATTAAGCCTTTTTGCAATTATATCATTTTAGGTATAATTTTATAAAAAAAGGAAAAAAATGAAAAAATTTTTGTTTTTAGTATTAATTGCAGGTTTTTTGTTTGCTTCAAATAATTCAGATAATAACATAAATCAAAAACTTAATTTAATTTTAAATAAATTAAATCTTTTAGAACAACAAATAAATCAAAAAAATCAAGAAATTGAAAAATTAAAAGAACAATTAAAAAAACAACAATCAGAAATAAAAAAACAAGCAATTACTACAAAAAAAGAGTTTGCTATTAAAAATTGTAAAAATTTAAAAGTAGTTAAATTTAGTTATCAATATCATAGCGATATATTGCCTTACATTACTTTTAAAGTAACATTAAAAAATAATTATCCTTATGAAATAACAAAAATAGATGGAAATTTATATTTTGATGATAAAGATGGAACAACATTTATTAAACATTATATTAAAAGAAAAATAGATATAAAACCTGGAGAAAGTGTAACAATAAGTGGACAACATATGGTAATTACTGATATGGAAAAAATGATTAAAAATGAAAATCCTGCTGATTTAAAAGTATATTTTTCTCCAAATGTAATAGATTTTAAAAATGCTCCAGAACTTCAATGCTTTTAGCATTGAATCTCTTTTTTGCCTAATATTTTTAATTCACTGCAACTAAATCCAGCTTTGAGTCTTGCATTTATATTTAAATCTTTTTTCTTCCAATCTTTAAAAAAACTATCTACTATTTTAAAATATGTTTCAATTGGTTCTAAATTTTTTCGTTTGCATTCCCATTTAAACCATTTATCACCTTTTGCGACATGTGGAATTTCTTCTTTTAAGATAATTTTTAAGGCCTCAATTACTTCATTTGCAAAAGGTTCATTGTATCTTTTTAATCTCTCAATTATTTTTTCATTAGCATCAAGTCCATTCGCTTCATACCATCTAGGAATAATAGCCATACGAGATAGTAAATTTTGAGTTTTTTGGCTTGCTTCAAAAAGTGAGTTATGAACAGGAAAATCTCCATATTTATAACCTGTTTTTTCTAAAAGCGAATTGATGAGGTTAAAATGTCTAATTTCATCATCTGCTACTTCAAGCCAATCAAGATAATACTCTTTTGGAAGATTTCTAAATCTATAGCATGCATCAAGAGCTAAATCAATTGCTGAATATTCAATATGAACTATTGCATGAAGAAGCACTGCTTTTTTTTCGTTTGTTTCAAATCCTCTTCTTCTAGGGACCTTTGCTGGTGGTACTATTTTGCAAAAGCTTGCATAACTTGGTTTTTCAAAAATTTTTGGTTTTTCTTGGCTAAAAAATTCAAATTTATCTAAATTTTGCATTAAATCATTAAACATTTCAAATTTTTGTGGTATATTATCGCAAACAATTATTTTTTCTAAAAACTTATAAAAGTCCATTGACGGCCTTTTTTAAAATTATAACAAAGGTTTTTTATGCTCATTGATAAATTTAATAGAACAATAGATTATATCAGAGTTTCAGTTACAAGCAGGTGTAATTTTAGGTGTCTTTATTGTATGCCAAATACTCCATTTGAATGGGAACCAAAAGAAAATATTTTAAGTTATGAAGAGATGTTTGAGTTTTTAAGACTTGCCATTGATGAAGGTGTTAAAAAAATAAGAATTACAGGAGGTGAGCCACTTCTTAGAAAAGATTTGGACAAATTTATAAATATGCTTTATTCTTATAAACCGACTTTAGATTTAGCACTTACTACAAATGGATATTATTTGCCAGAATATGCAAAAAAGCTTAAAAAAGCGGGGCTTAAGAGAGTAAATATTTCCCTTGATAGTTTAAGAAAAGAAGTTGCAGCAAAAATTGCTCAAAAAGATGTTTTAGAAAAAGTTTTAAAAGGGATAGATACTGCTTTAGATGAAGGACTTGGGGTTAAGCTTAATACGGTTGTAATGAAAGGGATTAATGATAATGAAATAATTGATTTATTTGAATATGCCAAAAATAAAAATGTAACTATCAGATTTATTGAATTTATGGAAAATGAAAGAGCATATCCTGGAATAAAAAGAGTAGATTCAAATGAAATTTTAGAAAAAATTTCAAAAAAATATAAATTTACAGAGCTTCCTAAAGATAATAGTGCTAGTAAATATTTTGAGCTTGAAGATGGATATAAATTTGGAATAATAGAACCTCACAGTGAAGATTTTTGTAAAAGCTGTAATAGAATTAGGCTTACAGCAGAAGGTTATTTGATACCTTGTCTATTTTTTACAGAAAGCTACAATATAAAAGAAGCCATAAGAAAAGGAGATATTAAAAAAGCTGCTAAAATACTAAGAGATGTAGTTAGAAACAAACCAGAAAAAAACGACTGGCAGGAAGATGAAATAAGTGAGAGAGCATTTTGGGAGACTGGGGGGTAGA
>JALVUH010000142.1 GCA_027035735.1 Nautiliaceae bacterium | reverse complement strand
TAGATAAATCATATACATAATCCCAGCTAATATAGCTCCAAATGCTCCTGCTAATATATCATCTCCCATTACACCAAGACCTTTTGGAGCTTTTTCATCAATTTTTCCAATTATTGAAGGTTTCCATATATCCAAAATTCTAAATGAAATAAAAGCAAACAATAATTTTATAAAAGTATCATGTTTTAAACTTCCAAGTAAGCCTATAGTTATTAATACACCAGCAATTTCATCTATTACAATTCTTTTATCATCATGTTCTCCACCTAAATCTTCATATTCATTTACAAGTTTATACCCTAAAATAGAAAATAAAATAGCAAGAAGTAGAATAGTTAAATTTGGATTTGGGAAAAATAAAATAATTAAATAAGCAATAATTGCTCCTACTAAACTTCCCCATGTCCCAGGAGCTTTTGGAAGAAGACCAGAGAAAAATCCTGTTAAAATAAACCATTTAAATTTATTTATTTTCATAATCTACCCACCATAAATTGTTTTTTTTCAAATCATCTATTAGTTCTAATACTTCTTCATCACTTAAATCATGAAAATCTTTGTAAAAAGAGGCTACTGCAAAAGGTTTTTTTTCTGGTTCAATTAAACAATATACTTCATCAAAATAATTTAAAAGTAATTCTTTAGTATCTTTAGGACATACAGGAGCTATTGCTATAATTTTTTTAGGATTTAGATTTTTTAGTGTTTCTAAAGCGGCTATTGCACTAAATCCACTTGCAAATCCATCATCTACAACTACGGCAGTTTTACCTGTTAAATCTTTATAAGGAGCATTGTTTCTATAAATTTTATCTCTTCTTTTAACTTCTTTAAGTACTTCTTTTGCAATTTCTTCTACAGGTATTTCTTTTAATAAATAATTAAAAGCAGGATTTAAGATAACTTTTCCATTAATTGTAATTGCTCCAAAACCTGCTTCTGGATTGAATGGAATAGGAAGCTTTCTGACAACTATTATATCCATTGGTATTTTTTGTGTTTTTGCTAAAGCATATCCTACAGGCACTCCACCTCTTGGAATAGCAAAAATAACACTATCTTTAGGAAGTTTAAATACTTCTCCTAATTTGATTCCTGCATCAAGTCTATCTTTATAAATCATTTTAATCCTTTATGTTAATGAACTTGTTTGATATAGTTTCATAAGTGCAATATAAAAATCTTCTTCTTTGCTCTCTTCAATTAATCCTTTATTTGGAGCTATATCATAATATAATTTTTGTAGATTTTTAAATCTATTAGGATAAAGGTAAGCTAAATATTTGGCACTAATCTCTTTTCTCATAAGAATTGTTGGAGGTATAATTCCTGTTTTTATTAGTTCAAATATAGAATCGCTATGATAGCTTATATGATGATGACTTCCATGAGGGCATGAATTTACACTTACAATTGTTTTGCACTTATCGCAATACACATATTCATTTATTGTTTCTATATTAATTCCAACTTCCATAGAATCAAAAATAGAATGTAAATGATTTGCTTGATAATGTATTCCAAGTCCTTTATGCGTTTGTCCCATAATAAATTTATTACATCCAAAATTTTTGGCAATCATTGCATCAAGTATTGCTTCATTTACTCCTGAGAATATATATGTATTAAGTAAAGGAACTATTAACACTTTATCTTTTGGGAAATAGTTATCAACTGTCTCTTTTAGGGCTTCATATCTTAGTTTGTAAGGTATTTCTTCTTCTGTTAAATTCTTGATTAAAAATACTACTAATATGTCATTTTTCTCAATTGCCATTCTCATAATTTTTTCATGAACTCTATGAATTGGTTTTGCATGCATTGTCATACCGACAATATTTTCGGCATTTTTTGTTTTTTCTTTTACATAATCAATTTTTTTTTGAATACCTGTATCTTCTACCCAAAATTCTCCTGCTATTGCATATTTTCCAAGTCTTTTAAGTGTTTTTGCAACTTGAGGATAGTTTTTATAATCTTTTGTGCCATATATTTTTTCTACCCTCTCAAATGGATCAATTTCATATATCTCTTCTACATCCACTTCACCAACTTTTTTACCTTCACAATATAAATCTATCTTTTTTGGATTTGTTTTTAGAATTTCTTCGTTTTTTTTACCTGCAGGTGCAAGAATAAATGAAAATGGCACATGTCCATCTTTGTATTTTTTTTGTTCATTTGCTATTTTTGCTTCTTTTTTATTCATAAGCTTGTCAATTGGCTTTAAAAGCCCTGCTTGCACCATTGCTAAAGTTATCCAAGCTTCTTTATCTATGAAAATTTTATTTCTGTTTAAAAATGCCATATTTTTTCCTTTTTTCCCACAGGCTTTTTCTACTAATTCCAAGTTTTCTACTCAGTTCTGTATCAGGGAATTTATATTGATAAGAAGTGATTATAAATTTTATGTATTCTTCAATACTTAAAATTTCTTCTTCTAGAAAATTTGGAGCTTTTATATCAAGTTCTATACATTTTTCAATTTTTTCATAATTTTTTGGAAGAATAAAAATAGTTTTATATTTATACAAAAATTTTAATTCATCTTTATTTTCTACTTTATCAAAGTTTAAGCATACATAAATTAAGTTTTTATTTTTAAAATCTTTTTCATTGAATTTTAATAAATCTATTATTTTTATAGAAGCATTTTCTTTTTTTGATATTTCAAAAATGAATTTCTCTACAGCTTTATTTAATGAGCTTTTAATAAAAATTGGGAAAGTATATTTTGGGATTTCAATTTCTATATCTTCAAAAATAAAATTTATAAATTCTTTATATAAATTAATTTCTTCTTTTAAAGAATAAAACTCTTTTAAATGTTTTATTTTTCTAATTAATTCTTCTATTGAAAAAGGTTTTTGCAAATAATCATCAGCTCCAAGTTCAATTGGTTGCATTACTGTAGTGTAAGTAACATATGGTGCAAGTAAAATTATTATTTTTTCTTTTTTTTCTGTAATTAGCTTTTTTATATTGCCATGTAGATTAGTGTTTATAAGATATATATCAGCATCTGTATTTAAGGCTTCATCATATGAGCCATATATCTCACATTTTGCATTTAGTTTTTCGCTTAGATTATTTTGTATGCTTTGTGCAAGATATAATTCATTTTCTACTATTATAATCTTCATACCAATCCTTATATTTTATTGTTGCAGTAGATATTACAGCTATTCCTTCACCTCTTCCAACAAATCCCATTTTTTCATTTGTAGTTGCTTTTACATTTATAGGGGCATTTAAAAGTTTTGATAAATTTCTTTGAATTTTTGTTTTATAATTTTTAAGTTTTGGTTTTTCAGCTATTATAGAAATATCAGCGTTTATTATTTCAAAGCCTGTTGAAATTAAGATATTTAAAACTTCTTTTAATAATTCTATTGAACTTATATTTTTATATCTTTCATCATTATCTGGGAAAAACTCTCCTATATCTCCATATCCAGCAGCACCAAGAAGTGCATCAATTAAAGAATGAATTACTACATCTCCATCACTATGAGCCTTAAGTCCATAATCTACATCAATCTCAACCCCTCCAAGTATCATTTTTTTATTTTTTTCAAATCTATGAGTATCATATCCGTTTCCTACAAAAATATCTTTTCTTGGAGGTTTTAGGCAAGGGAGATTTAAATCTTTGAAATAAGTTATTTTTTTAAGCGCTTCACTTCCTTCAACATATTCAATCTCTCCTCCAATGCTTTCAATAGCGGCTCTTTCATCAGTAAATAGTTTATCACTCTTAAGTGCTTGTTTTAAGATTTCAGTTTTGCTAAGCTGTGGAGTTTGAATAAGTTTTACTTTATTTCTATCAATTGTTTTATTTTCATAAACTATTGTATCTACAGGTTTTAAGAAAGGTACTACAGAATCAGCTTTTTTTGAAAGAATTCTTTGTAGAATTTCTTTATCAATACAAGGTCTTGCTACATCAGAGATTAAAACATATTCGCTATCTACATATTTTAGGGCATTTTTTAATGATAGTTGTCTCTCTTTATCTCCATTTACTATGATATAATCACTTAATTTTTCATATAATCTTACTTCTTTTGGATTTGCAGTTATGATTGTTTTTTTGAAAGTAAATAATTCATTAAATCTATCCGCTACAAATAGCCATAGAGGTTTGTTATCAATTCTGAGCCATTGTTTTTTTACACTATATCCAAATCTTGTACTATTTCCAGCACTAAGGATAATTAAAGTAACATTCAAATTGTTTCCTTTTGTAAATTTGTTACGATATTATACAAAAAATTGTTACAATTTGTAATAAACTAAAAATAAGATAAATTTTGTTTAATTTAAGCTATTTTTAAGAATTTTTGGTTAAATTGAGGAAAATTTTTATAAAGGATATGAATGAGAAAAGAGTGGATTGAAAAAAGAAAAGATAAAGTTAAAACTCAAATGTATTATGCTAAAAAGGGCATAATTACAGAAGAGATGGAATATATTGCTAAAAAAGAAAATTTGTCTCCTGAAATTATAAGAAGTGAGGTAGCAAGAGGTAGACTTATAATTCCTGCAAATATCAATCATACTCATCTTGAACCTATGGCAATAGGGAGAGTTACTAAAACAAAAGTTAATGCAAATATCGGTGCTAGTGCTCTTGCTAGTGATATTGAAGAAGAAGTAAAAAAACTTCAAACTGCTGTAAAATATGGAGCTGATACGGTAATGGATTTAAGTGCTGGGGCAAAAAATATGGATGAAATTCGTGAAGCTATTATTAAAGCTAGCCCTGTACCAATTGGGACAGTTCCAATGTATCAAATTATGGATGAAATTGGAGATGTGGAAAAACTCACTTACGATGATATTTTAAGAGTTCTTGAAAAACAAGCAAAACAAGGAGTAAGCTATTTTACAATTCACGCAGGGCTTTTACTTCGCCATATGCCAGAGGTTGCAAAAAGAAAAATGGGAATAGTAAGTAGAGGTGGAAGTCTTACAGCTTCTTGGATGTTAAAACATCACAAAGAAAATCCTTTTTATACAATTTTTGATGATATTTTGGAAATTTGTAGAGAGTATGATGTATCTTTATCTCTTGGAGATTCACTTAGACCAGGATGTTTGTATGATGCAAGCGATAAGGCTCAAATTGAAGAGCTTAAAGTTTTAGGAGAACTTACTCTTAAAGCTTGGGATAAAGATGTTCAAGTTATGATAGAAGGTCCTGGACATGTTCCAATTAATGAGATTGAGAGAAATGTAAAACTAGAGCAAGTTTATTGTCATGAAGCTCCTTTTTATGTGTTAGGTCCGCTTGTGCTTGATATTGGGGCTGGGTATGACCATATAGGAAGTGCAATTGGTGCTGCTATGGCTGCATTTTATGGTGTTAGTATGCTCTGTTACGTAACTCCAAAAGAACATCTAGGACTTCCAAATGAAGAGGATGTAAGAGAGGGTATGATGGCTTACAAAATTGCAGCACATGCAGCTGATATTGGTAGAAAAATACCAGGAGTTAGAGATATTGATGATGCTATGAGTGATGCTAGGTATCATTTTGATTGGAATAAGCAGTTTGAATTAGCACTGGACCCAGAAAGAGCAAGAGAATATCATGATGAGACTTTGCCTCAAGAAGTATTCAAAGAAGCTGAGTTTTGTAGTATGTGTGGGCCAAAATTTTGTAGTTATAAAGTAACACAAAATGCACTTGAAGATTTTAATTGGGATGAGTTTAAAAAAGAAGCTATGGAGAAGATGAAA
>JALVUH010000141.1 GCA_027035735.1 Nautiliaceae bacterium | reverse complement strand
AAATTAACTTCACTTCCACTTGCAACTAATGTAATATCAGCACTTCCTTCTCTTAAAATATAAGCACCTTTGCTTAAATCAGCATCTTTTGGAGTAATATTCTTAACACCTTGTCTAGTCAAAGCAAAAGCTACAGGTGCGTCAATATTAAGAGCCACTTTCCAAGAATTAACATTTTCATTTGCATCAGCAGGTCTAAACACATATAGATTTGGCATAGCTCTAAGAGATGTTAAATGTTCAATTGGCTGATGAGTTGGTCCATCTTCTCCTATTGCTATACTATCATGAGTAAAAATCCAATAATTTTTATGTTTACTTAATGCTGCGAGTCTAAGAGCACCTCTTAAATAATCGCTAAATACTAAAAACGTAGCTGCAAAAGGTAAAAATCCATATGCGCTAAATGCATTATTAATAGCTCCCATTGCATGCTCTCTTATACCAAAATGTAAATTTCTTCCATATGGAAAATCATCTTCACCTTCTAAATGAGTATTATTTGATGGAGCTAAATCTGCACTTCCTCCAAGAAAGCTAGGAATCGCTTTAGCTATGGCATTTAAGATTTTTCCATTACTTTTTCTTGTTGCAAGATTTATACCTTCTTCAAATTCAGGCCACTCAATCTTACTAAAATCTTTTTCAAAAAACTCTTCTATTTCTTTAACTCTTGCTTTTTTATTCCATTCAGTCTCAAATAATTCTCCTCTTTCTTTAACACATCTAAATCTAATAAGTACATCATCAGGAATATAAAAAGTCTTATCAGGGTCAAATCCTGCTGCTTCTTTAGATTTTTTAATTACTTCTTCACCTAAAGGAGCTCCATGAGTCTTTTCACTTCCTTCTAGTCCTACTGCTCCTCTTGCTATTACAGTTTTTGCTATAACTAATGTAGGTCTTCCATCAGACTCTCTTGCTTTAATTAAAGTTTTTTTAATATCTTCATAATCATGTCCATTCATCTCTAATACTCTAAAACCTTGAGATTCAAATCTTTTGTGAATATCATCACCAAATACAGGATTTACTGGTCCTTCAATAGAAATATTGTTACTATCATAAATTAAAATCAAATCTTCAAGTTTTTCAGTCCCTGCAATAGAACATGCTTCATAACTAATACCTTCTTCTAAATCTCCATCACCACAAAAACACCAAACTTTATGATCAATTTCAGGGAATTTTCTTGAAAGAAATTTTTTTGCCATAGCAAATCCAACTGCATTTGCTACACCTTGTCCAAGAGGCCCTGTTGTTACTTCAATTCCTGGAGTATGTCCAAATTCAGGATGTCCTGGAGTTTTGCTTCCAAGCTGTCTAAAATTTTTCAAATCTTCCATTGTTATATCAAATCCCCAAAGGTAAAGCATAGAATAAATAAGAGGTGTCACATGTCCACCTGAGAACACTACTCTATCTCTATTTATAAATTTAGGATTATGAGGAGTAAGTCTTACAATATCACTAAACTCAACAAAAATATCAGCCATCCCTAGAGCCGCACCTGGATGTCCTGATTTAGCTCTCTCAACCATATCTGCTGCTAAAAACCTAATAGTATCTGCCATTTTCTTTTTCATTTCTAAATTCATTTTATATCCTTTTTTTAATTTTTATGCCTATATAAATATCTTTCAAGCAATGTTTTAAGCTCTTTTTTTAAATTTTCATCAAAACTGTTTAATTCTTTTTCTATCTCTTTTGCTACTTTATCTGCTTTTTCAATAGCCTCTTTTTCTCCTACAAGAGTTACAAATGTATTTTTATTAATATCTATTCCGCTACTCTTTCCTGTTTTACTTTCATCAAGCAAATCAAGTAAATCATCTTGAATTTGAAATAATAGTCCTAGTTTAAGCCCAAAATCATATAATTTTTCTGCTAAATCATTTTTATTTACTATAATTGCTCCCATTTTAAGAGATGCTGCTATTAATTTTCCTGTTTTATTTAGATGTAAAAATTTAAGCTCATCGAGATTTAATTTTTCATTTTCAAAATAGCAATCAATCGCTTGACCTAAAACCATACCATTTGGTCCTGCATTTTCAGATAAAATTTTAATAAGTTCTACTTTTACATCATTATGAAGTGGGGCTTTACTTAATACCTCAAAAGCATAAGTATTTAGAGCATCTCCTACCAAAATTGCTGTAACTTCATCATATGTAATATGTAAAGTAGGATGTCCTCTTCTTAAAGATGCATTATCCATAGATGGTAAATCATCATGAATAAGTGAATATGTATGAATAAGCTCGATTGCAAAAGCGGCGTATTTAGCATTATCTATTAAAAGAGGATTATAAGCTTTTACAACAGCTAAAAGAAGTTTTGGTCTAAATCTTTTGCCACCAGCAAGAAGCATTTCATTTAAAGCTTTTTCAAAATGTGGGTGAAAAGATTTTGCTTTTATTAAATTTTGCTTTATAAACTCTTCCATCTATTTCCTTAATGGTATATCTATTATAATGCCATCTTTTTGTAATGTAATTGTAACATTTTTATCAAATGATAGAAGATATAAAAGTTGATTAAATGAAGTAACTTTTTTCCCATTAATCAAAACAATTTTACCTTCTTTTAAAAAATATTTGTTTATTAAATTTTTTGGCAAATAAGCAATAAGATTTTTATTTACTTTTATCCCATAATGTTCAAGAGGTGTGTATAAATAACGAAGTTTTCTAATTTTTAAAATAGTTTTATGTCTATTTGTAACAATTAAAACTTTATTATTTTCTATTCCAAGCAAAATATATTTAGTAAAAATTTCAGGAGTTGCTCTTTTGTGATTTATAAATAAAATTCTTTCACCTGGTTTTATTTTTGTATAAAAAGGATCAGAATACAAAACTCTTAAATTCTCATCCACTCCTATTCCGATATCTCCCCAATATCCATATTTTACAAAATGTATTAATTTTCTAGAATTTAAAAATCCATCCCCTCTACTAACTCCATAAGCTCTACAAAAAATATCGCTAATAATTGCATTTTTAGGAGTTTTTACACTTAAAGTAGAAAGAGATAAAAAATAACCTTTTTTAGCATATGTTCCACCATAAACAGCATTTTTTTTAATTCCAGCCATCCACCAACCAAGTTTTGGATTAAAAAAAAATGTTATAAATTTTTTATTTCTAGATTTTAATACATAAAGCTTTGTAAAAGGATCATAATAGAGATATTTTGAAGGTTTTATAAAAGTTACACTTTTTGTTTTTGTAACAGGTATTAATTTGTTTATAAATGAATATTTTTCATAGCATATTGAAAAATTTGCAACTGCTGCATACAAAAAAAAAGGAAGTAAAAAAATTAATTTTTTCATTGCCCTAGATTAAGCCCTCCAAACATATTCATAGCTTGAGATTTTTTATCTTCAACAGCCATTTTAATCGCATCATTTATAGCACTCATTATAAGAATTTGAAGAGACTCTTTATCTTCTAGTAAAGAATCATCAATTTTCAAATCAATTACTTCAAATTGCCCATTTACTGTAGCTTCAACTAATCCTCCTCCGCTTTTTGCAGTATATGTCTTATTATTTTGTTCTTCTAAAGATTCTTGAAGTTTTTTCATCATTTCATTAAAATCAATATTGCCAAACATCACTCTTCCTTAAGATTATCAGTATTTTTAATAATATTGTTATTTTCATCTACAATAATAACAGCTGGCTTAAAATTTTTTGCTTCTTCTAAACTCATTTGAGCATAAGCAATAATAATAATTTTATCTCCTGGATGCACTTTTCTAGCAGCTGCCCCATTTAGACAAATTTCTTTACTTCCTCTCTCACCTTTAATTACGTAAGTAGAAAATCTCTCGCCGTTATTTATATTTACGATATCTACTTTTTGTCCTACTAGAAGATTTGCAGCTTCCATTAATTCTTCATCAATAGTAATAGAGCCAACATAATTTAAGTTGGCATCTGTTACTGTAGCTCTGTGGATTTTGCTATAAAGCATTTCTATTTTCACGCCCAAAACTCCTCTGGAATTAAATATTCTTTTACAGGATTTCCATTTTTGATATGCTCTTCTAAAATTCTATCAATTTTTTCTTTATCAAGATCAACATACATATAACTTCCAGGCTCAACAAGCATTACAGGTCCAAAATTACATCTGTTAAGACAACCTGTTGGAACAATCCAATTTGTCATAGGGTCAATCCCCATTTCCATCATTTTTTGCTGAGTATATGGAAACAAATCTTCTTTTCCTTCTCTTACACAGCTTGGCTTTGGAAAATTAGGTGGTCTTTTTACTTGACACATAAAGATTATATTTTTTGGTTTTGGCATTTGCATAAGCACTCCTTTTTATTATTATATATTTTTTTTGAAATTAATGCAATTATACATCTAATTATTAAATTAAAATTAATTTTTCATAATCTTCTTTTTTATGCACTACTAAAATAACTTCAGATTTTAAATTTTTAAAATATTTTCTCATTATTTTAAAAACTTCCACTTTATCCAAACCTCCAACTCCCGTACCAAGAAGAGGTGTTATTACTTTCACTTTCTTATCATCCAAAAATTCAGCTATATTTTTACAAATTCTCTCAATTCTTTTTAAATCCGGCATAACTATTTTAGCTCCATCTCTATAATCCATTACTGCTGCATGAATAACATAATCAAATTCTTTACAAGGATATGGTGTGATTGTAATTTCACCCGGTTCTAAAAATTCGTTTCTATTTAAATATTCCCACATAACATTTTGAAGTTCCGGACACATTCTTTTTAAAACCCCACTAACCCCACTCCCAAGATTAAGTATAGTGTTACTTGGATTAACTACATATTCTCCTCTCTCTTTTGAAATATCACTGAGTTTGAGTTTAAACATTTTAATCCTTTTTGATAAAATTCTATCTAAAAAAGGTAAATTAATGTCACAAGAACAAAAAATAATACCGGTTCAGTATATTCCAGTTGAATGCGATGAAGATGAAATCAGCCTAAAAGATATAATTAAAACCCTTTTAAAATATAAAAAATTTATTGTTATTTTTACTTTATTGATTACCTCATTAGCTGTTATTTATGTATTTATAAAAAAACCTGTTTATGAAGTTAATACTTCTTTACAATTAGGATATATTAATTCTAATTCTAAAATCTATCTTCTAGACCCATATGCTACTAAAATTTATTTAGAAAATATTTATAAAAAAAACAAATTTGACAAAATCAAATATCCTACTATAAATGTAAATACTCCAAAAAATATAAAAGATATCTATAATTTAAACATTTATGCATATTCAAATAAAGAAGCTATTGAGTATTTAAATAAAATATTAAAAGATCTAAAAAATAAAGAACAAAAAAAATTAAACACATTCAAATCAGAAATAAGTAAAAAAATAAAAATCTTAAAAGATGCAAACAATAGACTTGAAATAGAATTGAAAACTCTAAATGAAAAATTAAAAAACACAAAAGACGCTCAACTATATGCCACAATTTTAAACAATATTTCTGAAATTCAAGCTCAAATAACTAAAAATGAACTTAATATAGCAAATTTAAAAAACACCTTATCACCTGCTAATATTACTTTAACTCATATCATAGGAAATATTAAAAAATCCCCTTATCCTGTAAAACCTAAAAAGAAACTAATAATCACAGTGGCATTTATAACAGGATTTATTTTATCTATTTTTCTTGTATTTTTAATAGAATTTATTAGAAGTTTAAAAGAGCAAGAATAACTTCTCTATCACTAAAAGGAATTTTTTCCTTGCA
>JALVUH010000140.1 GCA_027035735.1 Nautiliaceae bacterium | reverse complement strand
AGAAATATTTTCATTTTTCATACCTATTTGGTTTTTTCATAAATTTATAACTTCCATTTTTAAATAAAATTCTTATAATTTTTTTTGTATCTGGAGTAATTGTTTGATTATTATAATTTATAGTGATTTCTCCATGACCAAATTTTATATAATAATTACCTTTTGGTAAAATTTTTTCTTTAGAAGTTAAATATTCTATTGTTTTATTTGTATCAATATTTATCGCTCTAAACCAAACTTTTTTTTGAGGGATTATAATTACTTGGTATTTTTTTATTGTTTTGTTTATTTCTTTTGTAGATACAGCTGTTGTGTTTTTTTCATTTGTAATTTTTTTATTAATAATAGGTGTAGGATTTTGGATTTGTGTAGTATTTGTAGAATTGGTATTATTGGTTATATTTGAAATATTTAATTTAGTTTCTTTTACTTGAGTTGATTTTTGCTGATTTTCTTTATATAAAAGAAAACCCCCTATAATTAGTAAAATGATAGCCAAAATTATTAAGAAAAAATTTTTATTTTTTGATGTTTCAATTGTTATTTCTTGATGAGGTTTTGAAGGTTTTTGTGAGTTAAAATTATTGTATTCTTCTTTTAGCTCAG
This sequence comes from Nautiliaceae bacterium, assembly GCA_027035735.1. Taxonomy (GTDB): domain Bacteria; phylum Campylobacterota; class Campylobacteria; order Campylobacterales; family Nautiliaceae; genus JALTBU01. The sequence continues at coordinate 5,209 of JALVUH010000140.1, read as the reverse complement.
ATAAATCTACATTAAACTCTTTTTCTATTATATTTACAAATCCAAAAAATTTAGCCCTTTGAATTTTATCAAACTCTTTATTTCTTATAAATCTAAGAGAAATCGGTGAAATTTTTGTTTTTTTGCTTATTTCTTCAATTGAATATTTTTCAAAAAATTTCTCAGCATTCATTTACAATCCTATCTATTAGTATTCCAGCGGCAACTGAAACATTTAGTGAATCAAAATCTTTTTTCATTTCAATTGTAATAATTTCATCAAGTTTTTCTTTTACTTTTTTACTTAGTCCTTCTCCTTCATTTCCCATAATAAGAGCTATTTGTTCTTTTTTTGATGGTTTGCACTTGCCTCCTAAATCAGCTCCTATTAAATGATATTTTTTTGTTTTTAAAATATTAATAAGTTCAAGTATATTTGGAAAATTGATTATTTTCATATCAATAGCTGCTCCAGCACTTGTTCTTATTAGTCTATCCCATTTTAGCTCTTTAATTCCGGTAACTATCATTAAATCTATTCCAAGAGCATAAGCAGTTCTTGTAATTGCTCCTAAATTTCCCATATCGGTTACATTATCAAGAATTAAAATTTTATTTCCTACAATATCCCATTTTTGTGGAGTAAATTCTATTTTTGCAAAAAAACCTTGATGATTTCCATTATGACTTAATTTTTGAGCTAATTTATTGTCTATAAATTTTATTTTAAAGTTTTTGAATTTTTTTAGCTCTTTTTTGTTTAATTTTTTTGCAATTAAAATTTCTTTAACAATATTAGGATGTTTATTAATTATGTATTCTACTACTCTTTTTCCATAAACTATCATAATGATATTTTATCAAAAGTTTAGGAATTTAATAGCTCTTTATATATCTCTTTTGGCGATTTGTGAGAGATTTTTGCAAGAAGTTTACTTTTTTCTTTAAGAGGTAAATTTAAATTTAAAATATCTTCATAAGTAAGTTCTAATTTTTTGTTTTTTTCACCTTTATCAATTACAACAACCCACTCACCTTTAGTATTATCTATTTTTATATCTTTTGCTTTAGCTTTAATAAAAGTTTCATGTACTTTTGTGAGTTCTTTAGCTAAAAATATAATTCTCTCAGGTATATAAGTTTTGAGTTCATTTATAAGTTTTTCTATTCTATGAGGAGATTCATAAAGTATAGAAATTTTATCATTTTCTAAAATTTTTAGTAGTTTATTTTCTCTCTCTTTTCCTTTGTGAGGTAAAAATCCAAAAAAACAAAATTCACCCTCAAATCCGCTTGCTACAAAAGCAGTTAATGCGGCATTTGCTCCAGGAATTACAGTATAAGGAATATTTTCTTTTTGGCAAAATTGTATAAGTTTAGTTCCTGGATCACTAATACCAGGCATTCCTGCATCACTTACATAAACGCAGTTTTTGTGAATTAAATCATCTTTATTTAAATTTTTTATTATTTTGTCTTCATTGTGAGAATGCATTGAAATAAAAGTTTTATTCAAAGGAATATTGTATAAATTAAGAAGTTTTTTTGTAACACGAGTATCTTCGCAAAAGATTATTTCAGCATTTTCAAGGGCTTTTAAAGCCCTTTTTGATATATCTTCTAAATTTCCAATTGGAGTTGGTGTAAATATAACCAATTATGCAAGACCGTATTTTTTCTTAAATTTATCTACTTTTCCACCTTTTTCTATAGTTCTTTCTTTACCAGTATAGAACGGATGGCATTGGTCACATACTTCAATTCTAAGTTCAGGTTTTGTAGATAAAACTTTAAATACATGTCCACAAGTACAAGTTACTGTGCATTCCATATACTCAGGATGAATACCTTTTTTCATTTATAATCCTTTTTTAGGTTTTTAGCCTATAATTTTTAAGTTTGAAATTTTACTTTTTTAAACTTAAAACAATCTTAAATTAAGGTTTGTTTAAGAAAAATGATAAATTTAAAAAAATAAAGAATAGTAGTTTATTAAAAAACAGAAAGACTAAGCTTCTGTTCTTGGAGCTCTAGGTCTAGCTTCGTTTACTCTAAGTCTTCTTCCTTGAAATTCTTTTCCATCAAGTTCTTCAGCTGCTGTATCAGCACCGCTTTCCATTTCAACGAATCCAAAACCTTTGCTTCTTCCTGTTTCTCTATCATTAATGATTTTTACTGAGATTACTTCTCCATATTCAGCGAATATTGGTTTTAAGTCTTCTGCAGTTGCGTTGTAGTTAATGTTTCCTACGTAAAGTGTTTTCATGTGTAATCCTAAAAAATAAATTTGCATTGACATTATAGCGGTAAATAAAATAAAAAGCAAATAAAAATGTTATAATTTATAAAAAAAGGAATTTTATGGGAGTTAAGAATCATTATGTTGAATTTAGAAATGCATTAAGTAAAAATGATATCAAAAAAGCAGAAGAAGAATTTGAAAAAGCTTATAATGAAGCATTTTTATATTATCAGCAAAAATTATCTAATAATGAAAAGTTTGATTTAAATAATGAAGAAGAGAGATTTGCTTTAATAACTCTTACAGATAATTTGATTGGTTTTTGGAAAGAGGGTATGTTTGATGATGCTATAGCTTTAGCTGAGAGTTTAGTTGATATGGTAGATTCACCAAAACTTAAAGAGATGTTTAAAGGATATTCTCTTGGAATACAAAGCGGTATTGATGTAGATACATTTTTTAGGGAATATTTAGATTTATCTAAAGTAGATGAGGAGTTTCCAGAATTTTTATGTAATTTTAAGGAGAAAATAAAAGAGCTTATAAGTTAAAAATTACATCTTATATTTGTGTCTACTTTTAATGAAAATCCAAAAGGAGTTTTAATTATTAAAATAGCTCTTTTATTTCCTGGATTTTTTGTTATTTCTTCATAAATTTTTAGCAAATCTTCTTCATAATTTTCACCGATTTCTTTTTCAATTATAACTATTTCATCTTTAATAGCGGCTTTTTCATCTTTAGCTTCTTCAAGTGTCATAATTTTACGAGTTGAAATTCTTAAAAATTCTCCTACTTTTTCTACTTTTGCTTTAAAGGCTATTGGTTCATCTTTATTTAGCTGTTCTAATTTTTCTAAATCCCTCTCAAATACCATTAAATCAATTTTGCCATGAAAATCCATTAAAGTTACTATTGCAAATTTATTTCCTTTTTTTGAAATTCTAACTTTAATATTTTCAATTTTTCCTATAAATAAAGCTTCTTGATTTAGTATTTCTTCAATATCACTTGAGAGATTATAATTTAATTCGTTTATTTTTTCTTTAAAAGGGTCAAGTGGATGCGCTGAAACATAAAATCCTAAAGTTTCATACTCTCCATCAAGTAAGGTTTTAGTATCAAATTCATCTGTAATTTTTATTTCAAGATGTTCATTTTCATCTTCTTCTACCATTCCTGCAAAAAGAGAAGTTTCGTGATTAATTGCATTTTTTTTCTCTTCTACTCTTTTTTTGTATTCAAGTATATTTTCAAGATTATTAAGTAGAGTTTTTCTTGAATATCCAAAAGAATCCATTGCACCTGATTTTATTAATTGTTCTAAAACTTTTTTGTTTACTTTACTTGTATCAATTTTAAGTATAAAATCTTCTAAATCTTTAAAAGGTCTATTTTCAATAATACTCTCAATAGCTTTTCCTCCAACTCCTTTAATAGCACTTAATCCAAAAAGAATTTTTTCATCAATTGGAGTAAATTCTGCATTTGATTTTTGCACATCAGGAGGTAACACTTCAATTCCAAGACTTTTTGCTTCTTCAATATATTTAGCAATTTTATCAGTATTGTCTGCTTCATATGTAAGTAAACTTGCAAAAAATTCGGTAGGATAATATTTTTTAAGCCATGCAGTTTGATATGTAATCATTGCATAAGCGGCTGAGTGGGATTTATTAAATCCATAACCTGCGAATTTTTCAATTAGATTAAAAAGTGCTTTTGCATTTTCATAAGAAAAGCCTCTTTTTTGTGCACGAGTAGCAAATTCTTCAGCATATTTTGCCATTAAGTCTTTCTTTTTTTTACCCATAGCCCTACGAATAATATCTGCTTCACCTAAGCTAAATCCACCGATTGCTTGAACTATTTGCATAACTTGTTCTTGATAAACAATTACTCCATATGTAGGCTCAAGAATTGGTTTTAAGACTTCTTCAAATTCATCATAAAAATAACTAATTGGTTTTCTTCCATGTTTTCTCTCAATATAATCATCAAGCATTCCAGCATCCATAGGTCCTGGACGATAAAGTGCTAGCATAGCAATAACATCTTCAAAATTAGTAGGTTTAAGTCTTTTTGCTAAATCTTGCATACCTTCTGATTCTATTTGGAATAATCCTAGTGTTTTTCCACTTTGTATAAGCTTAAAAACTTCTTCATCATCAAGAGTTAAATCATCAATATTTACTTCTTTATTTTTATTGGTTTTTATATTTTTAATTGCTCTATCAATAACAGTTAATGTTTTTAATCCTAAAAAGTCAAATTTAATTAAATCAACAGGTTCAAGATAGTTTAGAGAATATTGGGTTGTATGAAATTCATCTTTTTCATCTTGTTTGTATAAAGGTGATTTTTTCCATAATGCTTCATCGCTTATTACTACACCTGCTGCATGTTTTCCTGTATTTCTTTTAAGTCCTTCAAGAGCTTCTCCAAAAGAATAAAGTCTTTCATATAAAGGGTCTTCATTTATTATTTTAAGAATTTTTTCTTCAAGTTCTTTTGCCTTTTGAAGTGTTATTCCAAGTTGGTCTGGGATTAATTTTACAAATTTATCAGCTTCAGAATAATCTATACCAAAAATTCTAGCTACATCTCTTAAAACACCTTTTGCAAGTAATGAACCAAATGTAATAACTTGAGCTACATTTTCGTGTCCATATTTTTTTTGAACATATTCAATTACTTCATCTCTTCTTTCCTGACAAAAATCAACATCAATATCAGGCATAGATACTCTTTCTGGATTTAAAAATCTTTCAAAAAGTAGCCCATATTTGATTGGGTCAATATTAGTAATTTCAAGTGCATATGCTACTAAACTTCCAGCCGCACTTCCTCTACCTGGTCCTACTGGAATTTTGTTACCAGTTGGTCTTAAATGACGAGAGGGGTCTTTTGCATAGTTTATAAAATCCCAAACAATTAGCATATAGCCTGGGAATTTCATCTGTTTGATGATATCTATTTCATACTTTA
>JALVUH010000139.1 GCA_027035735.1 Nautiliaceae bacterium | reverse complement strand
GGAAGAGATGAATTTATTAGTTTAATTACAAAAGGTAAAAATAACATTAAAGAAATTACCACAATAGCCATTAAAATTTGACCAATTTGCATAAGGCGGTTTACCTCTTTTGCGTGTTTAGCATTGCTGCTTCTATGAAGTCCAAGAAATGTAATTCCAAAAGCCTTTACAAAACATGCTATTGCAAGACCACCGGTTAGAGCTAACGCAAAAATTGCAAAAGGAAATGAAAGTTTAAGAGCTAAGTTATCAATACCGCTTGAGCTTAACATACTTTGAAATATCATCCATTCACTCAAAAATCCATTTGTTGGAGGAAGGGCAGAAATTGAAATAGCTGCAACTAAAAACATAAAAGCAGTAATTGGCATATTTTTAATTAGTCCTCCATATTTTTCAATGTTTTTAGTATGGGTTTCATACAATACACTTCCAGCACTCATAAAAAGTAAAGCTTTAAAACTCATATGGTTAAATGTATGATACACTGCTGCTATAAAAGCAAAAGCACTTAAAGTATAAAGTTTTAGAGTATAAAAAATCATTCCAACACCAATTCCAATTAAAATAATTCCAATATTTTCTACTGAATGGTTTGCCAATAGTGCTTTTATATCGTGCTCACTCAAAGCATACAATACACCAACTAAACTGGAAATTGCCCCTAAAACTAAAATAATTACTCCCCACTCAATTGGCCAAGAGTTAAAAATAAATAAAAATTTTAAAAATGCATAAATAGCAACTTTTAACATAACTCCACTCATAAGTGCTGATACAGGAGAAGGAGCTGCTGGGTGAGCATATGGAAGCCATACATGAAGTGGCACAACTCCAGCTTTAGATAAAAATCCAATAGCCATTAAGAAAAATAGTAAACTTGGATATTTAAAGTTATTTGCTATTTCTTTAAAACTATCAAAACTTGTAAATAAAGAATTGCTTGAAAGTAATAAGAAAAACAATAAAATAAATACAAATCCAAAATGGGTCATAAAAAAGTAAAATCTTGCAGCTTTAATATTTTCTTCTTTAGATTCTGTTAAAATTAACTGCCAAGAGGTTAAACTCATAAGCTCCCAAAAAAATAAAAATACAAGTGCATTGTTACTTAAAACAACTCCAATCATTGATAGAATAAAAGCAAAATAGTTAATTAAAAAATGAGTTTTTCTTTTTATGTGAGATAGGTATCCGCTCATATAAAAAAGATTTGGAATAACTCCAAGTAAGATTAAAAACAAAAACAGCATTGATAAAAGATTAAAACTGAACACTTTATAACCTTTAAGGATAGTTTAAGAAAAAAATTGCTGTGAAATTATAACTCTAAAAGCTTAAATTTAGTTTAAAATATGCTATTTAAATTGGTAAATGTGTAAAAAAGAAACATTTTAAAATTTGGTATTATTTTCTTAAAAAAGGGAATTAATGCTTGAAGCAATTTATAAAAACAGATGTCCAAATTGTGGAGGAGATATAAGTAGTGAGAGATTAAATCTTGGGCTTTTTTGTGAAAAGTGTATGAGTGAGAATGAAAATAAGTGTGAGGTTGAACTTAAAAATTATAAGCTATTTTGTAAGGCAGAAGAAAAACTTAATAAATTTAATAAATTTTTTAAATCTAAAACAGGAAATAATTTAACTTCTATTCAAAAAATGTGGGCTAAGAGGTTTTTTTTAGGCAATTCTTTTTCTCTTCTTGCTCCAACAGGAATTGGAAAGACTACTTTTGGGCTTTTATTAGCAGCTTTTACTAAAAAAAGTTATATTATTTTTCCAACAAAACTTCTTGTCCTTCAAGCACTAAATAGATTTAATGAGTGGGGAATTGAAGTTTTGGCTTATACTGGTAAAAAGCAAGAAAAAGAAAAAATTTTAGGAGGTGAGGGGGAAATTATAATTACTACAACTCAATTCCTTTATAAAAATATTGATAGTTTAAATAGAGAATTTAATTTAGTTTTTGTGGATGATGTAGACTCAATTCTTAAATCTGGCAGAAAAATTGATTCAGTACTTAGACTTCTTGGGTTTAGTGAAGATGATATAAATAAAGCGCTTGAATTTATAAACAATAAAGAGTATGAAAAAATTAAAAAAATTGCTAAAAAGAAAAAAGGTCAGCTTATAGTCTCAAGTGCTACGGCAAATCCAAAATCTAAAAGAGTTTATCTATTTAGATATCTGCTTGGATTTGAAATATCTAGACCAAATTTGACATTAAGAAATATTGTAGATAGTTTTGATAAAGAGTATTCTTGGGATAAATCAATTGAGTGGATTAAGAGACTTGGAAAAGGAGGACTTTTATTTTTGCCAGGAAATGAGACTAAAGAGACTTTAAATGAATATATTTCATTTTTAAATGAAAAAGAGATAAAAGCATATAGTTATGAAGAATTTAATGACCATTTAGATGAGTTTAGAGAGGGTAAATGTTATTTTGTAGGGTTTGCAAGCTATCGTAACCCTCTAGCTCGTGGTATAGATTTACCAGAAGCTATTAGATATACGCTTTTTGTAGGTGTGCCGAAGATGGAATTTAGTTTAAATAGTGATAATTATCGCTCAATGTATTTTATAGCAATTGCCCTGTATCCGTTTTTTGCTAAAAAACTTGATTTTAAAGCTCTTCTTGAATATCAAAACAATATAAATTTTATGAAAAAATATGTTTTTTTTAAAGAACTTCATCCAAAAGTAGAAGAGAGACTTAAACAAATAAGAACATATCTTTTTAATCTTATTAAAAATTATCAAGAAGAGATAAAAAATTCACCTGAGATTAGTTTTGATGGAGAAAAAATTATTACTGCTGATATAACTGGATATATTCAAGCCAGTGGTAGGGCTTCTAGATTTTATAAAGGACATCTTACAAAAGGATTAGCATTAGTTTTAGTTGATAATGAAAAGGCATTTTTTTCTCTTCAAAAGAAATTAAAATGGTTTAGTGAAAGTGAATTTAAAAATATTAATGAAATTAATTTAGATGAGGTATTAAAAGAGATAGATAAAAGCAGAAGTGAGAGTAAAAAAGAGGATATTAAAACTACATTTGTGGTAGTAGAATCTCCTACAAAAGCAAAAACCATAAGCTCTTTTTTTGGAAATCCTAGTAGAAGAATAGTTGATGATGTAATTGTTTATGAAATATTAATGGAAAAGAGAAATTTAATAATAACTGCAAGTATAGGGCATGATTTTGATTTGGTAGAAGATGAAGGAAAATGGGGAGTAATTGATAAATATATTCCAATTTTTAGGGTATTAGAGGATAAAGATAAGATTTTAGAGGCTCTTAATATTGAAAGTTTTGAAGTTGATGAAATTTTTATAGCTACTGACCCGGATAGAGAAGGAGAAAAGATTGCTTTTGATTTGAGCTTAAATAATAAGCCATATAATTTAAATATAAAAAGAGCAGAGTTTCACGAAATTACGAAATATGCCTTTGAAAAAGCTTTAGAAAGTCCAAGAGAAGTTGATAAAAATTTAGTAGGTGCTCAGTTTGTAAGAAGAATAGCTGATAGATGGATAGGATTTTTAATTTCTCAAATTATTCAAAAAAGACTCCACAATCCTCATCTCTCAGCTGGGCGTGTTCAAACTCCTGTACTTAAATGGATAGCAAATAGGACTGAGAGTTTAAAAGAGAAAATTTATGTAGTTAGGATTAAAATAGGTGATTTAAAAGTAGATTTTGAATTTGAAAAAGAAAATGAAGCAAAAGAATTTTTTGATAATATTAAGGAAAAAATAGAAGTTAAATTAATCTCTTCAAAAGAAGAATCTCTAATTGAGAGGCCTTTTAATACTTCAGAATTACTAAAAGAAGCTTCAATAAAACTAAAATTTTCACCTCAACTTACAATGCAATTAGCGCAAGAATTTTTTGAGAGAGGATTCATTACTTATCATAGGACTGATTCTCATAGAATATCACCTCTTGGCATATCTATTGCAAAAGATTATATTTTGGAAAATTTTGGTGAAGAGTTTTTTAAAGCAAGAAGTTTTGAAGAGGGTGGGGCACATGAAGCAATTAGGGCTACTACTTCAATGGATATGGACGAACTTAGAAGTTTTTGCATGATGAAAGGAATTGAATTAAATTACAGACATTTTAAACTTTATGATTTAATTTTCAGAAAATTTATAGCATCTCAAATGAAAGAGGTAGTAGTTAAAAAGGATGAATTTGATATTTTAGGTAAAAAGATTGAAGTTATTACACAAATTATAGAAGATGGGTATAATTTAATTTATCCTATTAAAGTTTATAAAATTGAAGAGGGAGAGTATGAAATAGTTAAAAATTTATATCAAAAGTCAAAATATTCTCCTTATACATATGCTGAAGTGATTGAAGAGATGAAAAATAAAGGAATAGGAAGACCTTCAACTTATGCTATAACTATTGAAAAACTACTTGAAAGAAGATATGTAGTAGAAAAAAATGGATATCTTTTTGCTACCCATCTTGGATTTAAAGTATTAAAAATAATAGATAATCTTGAATATAAAGAATTTGTAAGTGAAGAATTTACTGCAAAATTAGAGTCTATAATGGATGAAATTGAAAGAGGAGAAAAAAGTTATAAAGAAGAGCTTATTTTGCTTTTTTCTTTACTCTTTTAAGTTTTTCAATTCCTTTTAAATCTTCTTCGCTCCATTGATAATATGTCCCAAAAACTCTGTCCCAAATATCAGTAGTTACTCCATGGTTCATTTTTGGTTTTTTATGATGAACGAAATGAAATTCTTGCATATATCTCCAATATTTTGAATTAAATTCAACTCTATGCATAATATGATGCATTATTCCATAATTGAAATATCCAAGCGCCATACCACCAACTATTGCTAAGGCATCTGGAGTTGGCATTATAAAATGTAAAAGCCATGCAAAAATAGTAGCAATAACTGCGCTCATGAAAAATGGCATTGCATCATAACTAAAAGGATTTTGATGATGATGTGCATGACCTTCTATAAATGCTTTTAGAGGATGATTTTTATGAAATAGCCATGCATGAACAGCATATTCAAGAAATGTAAAAAATATAACTCCAACTACAAATAATGCAATACTTGCCCAAATATCTTTTGTATAATATAAACTTAATCCTAAAAATACAACTGCAGTTAAAAAATCACAAGCTATAGATAAATAGTAATTCCATTTACTTGCTGTCATTTTTAATATCAAATCTTTCATTTCCCTCTCCTTAATAGGAACTTATAACTTCTATAATATAAAATTATATCATATTTTTGATGAATTGTGATATAATTGAGTAAAAAGGATATATATGAGATTTAAAGATAGAATTGAAGCTGGTGAACTTTTAGCAAAAGAACTTAAAAAATTAAATTTAAAAAATCCATTGATTTTAGCTCTTCCAAGAGGTGGAGTGCCTGTAGGATATGTAATAGCAAAAGAACTTAATGCTCCACTTGATATTTTATTTGTAAAAAAAATACCTTCACCTGTTAATGAAGAAGCTGCTATTGGAAGTGTAAGTGAGAGCGGACTTGTTTTTATTAATCAGGATGCTATTAGAATGCTTAATGAAAGAGGTATTCCTGTAGATGAAGAATATATAAAACAAAAAGCAATGGAAAAAATTCAGGAAATGGCAAGAAAAAGAGAAAAATATGGAATTGAGCCAATACCAATTGAAGGAAAAGATGTAATTATTGTAGATGATGGAATAGCAACAGGTGCTAGTATGTTTTTAGCATCTAATACAGTAGTAAGAGAACATCCTAATTCTATAACGATTGCAGCACCAGTAGCTCCTGCAGATGAAAAAGTTTTGGATATG
>JALVUH010000138.1 GCA_027035735.1 Nautiliaceae bacterium | reverse complement strand
ATCATAATAAGAGCAAGTCTGAGTGATTGATAAACAACCATTAATGTTAAAATCAAAATTACTACACCAATAGCAATTGATTTGATAAGTCTAGAGAAAGCATCATGCATCTCTTCTATATCACCTGTTTGATAATAATGTGTAATTCCGTGAGATTGTAAAATTTTATCTGCATCAGCTGTAATTTTACTAACAGGTCTAGTTGAACGATAACCTTCTACATCAATTGCATATTGTAAATCGTATCTATCAATTCTATTATAAGTAAAATCTGTTTTGATTTTTGCAAGTTGATCAAGTGGTACAACTCCTTTTGGAGTATTAATTAAAAGTAATTTTAGATTATGGAAATTTTTGTCAAAATCTTTATTAAATCTAATTCTAATTATTTGAGGGTCCATTGATTCAATACTTGCAATCATACTAGCTGGTTGGTCTCTTAGAGCAATTTGACTTAAAATTCCAAGAGGTGTTATTCCATAGCTTAGAGCTTTATTTTTATCAACAATTACTCTAGCTTCTAAGAAATCTTTATCCCAACTTGTTTTAATAGTTGTAAGTCCTCTTACATGATAAAGTAATTTTTCTGCTTCATGAGCTAGAGCAGGTAGATTTGAATATGTATCACTTCTAAATTGTACATCAAGAGGTGCTTTGATGGTTGATAATGCTGTTGCACCAAAATCAAATACTGCAAGTTTTTTAACTCCTTGAAGTTTTGCTAATTCATTTCTTACTTCATCTTCAAGTTGCCATAAAGTTTTTTTCCTATGGAATCTATCAACTGCAATAATTGTCATAGAAATAGAATTTCCACTTCCTCCACCACCTATAGATAAAACTCCTTTTTCAGTCCCAATAGCAATAGAATCTCTAACTAACCATGGTTGTTTTTTAAGCCATGCAATAAAAGGTTGTAATCTTTTTATTGATTCATCAGCATTTACATTTGAAGCAAATTCCATGCTTACTTTCATAATACCTGTATCCATTGGAGGCATAACATCTCTACCAAGTACAGGCATAACATGTTTTAAAGTCATCATTAATGTAAATACAGCCGCAAACATAATTACAAATCTTCTAAGTGGCCAAAGTTTTCCATTTGAAAATCTAACTATTCCAATATATACGGGAATTAATTTAGCAAATGTATTTTGATAAAATCTTTCAAACATTTTTTCTAATTTCGTTTTTTTAATATTTCCATTTTTATATAAATATTTAGCAAGCCATGGAATGAATGTTACAGATAAAAAGTATGAAATAAGAAGTGCTACAATTACTGTTTCAATTAATGGTCTAAATATTTTTTGAGGAAATCCTCCTGCAAACATTAATGGGAAAATAATTGCAATTGTTGATATTGTTCCAGCAAATACTGGTTTTAATACTTCTTTAGTTCCATTATAAATAGCATTTGGGTCTTTTTCTTCTAAATGTCTTTCTATATTTTCTAGAACTACTACAGCATCGTCTGTTAGCATTCCAAGTGCTAAGATAATTGCTGTATAAATTACGATATTTAACCCTTGTCCTGTTAAATAAAGAAAAGCAATAGTCCCAAAGAAAACCATTGGGATAGAAAGCCCTGCGGCAACTAATGCTCTTATGTTTCCTAAGAAAATAATAATTACTAAAAGTGTATAAACAATTGCATCTCTTAATGATTCAAGCATATTAATATTTGATGTTTCAATCAAATCTCTTTGTGTATCTGCTATTTTTATATCAATGTTTGGATATTTTTTTGCAAATTTTTTCATCATTGCTCTTGCAGCATTACTTGTAGCAATAACATTTCCACCAGGAGCTCTAAGAACAGAAATTGCAATTGCTCTTTTGTTATCTCCAATATAAGCAGTATTATTTGTTTTATAAGTCCATTTCACTTCAGCAATATCTTTTAGGCGGATATTAGGAGCGATAGGCACATTTTTTAGTTTTTGAATCTCTTTTTTTTCACCGTAATAATTTAGTGTAATAAAATTATCTTTTGTTTTAATAAATCCAATAGGTGTATTTTTTATAATGGTTCTAATTGCTCCTATTACTTTTTCAAGTGATAAGTTATATTTTTTAAGAATTTTTGGATTAATTTTTATCATTATAGCACTATCATATCCACCAAAAACTTCAACATTTCCAATATTTGGATTTGCAAGTAATTTTGGCTTTATGAAAGAAGTTGCTATTTTTCTTATTTCAGGTAAAGTGATTTTATTATTTTTTGGACTAAGTGCAAATACATCAACTGGCAGTGTAAAATCCCCTACTAAATAAATTGCTGGGATTGCATTTGGAGGGAGTTTATCTTTTATTCTGTTGAGTGCATTACTTACATCAACTGCTGCGCCTTGCAAGGTTTTTGTATATTTGAATACTACATGAACAATAGAGAAATTAGGCACATTTGTTGAGCGTATTTCATATATGTCGCTCAATGTTCCCATTTCTTTTTCAATTGGTTTTGATACTGTATTTGCTACAACATCTGCACTAGCACCCGGAACTGTAGTAAATATTACTACTTCTGGGCGGTTTGCATCTGGGAAAAGGTTTTTTGGCATTTTAATAAGACCAATAACACCAAAAACAAACATTCCCAAAATTATAGCCCAGAGAAAATGGCTTCGTTTAAAGAAAAATTCAAACATCTATTATCCTTTATTCTTTTATTTTTACAGGATATCCGGCTTTAATTTTTAATAATAAATCAGGATCTGCTTCAATTATTTGAGGTAAATAGTTTGATACTACTACTCCTTGATTTCCTGTTGCTAAAATATTTACTTTTATTGGATGTCCATATCTATCAAATACAAAATTTTGGCCATTTATTGTAAGTAGAGTTTTATAAGGTATTAATGTTGCATTTCCATCAAATGTTACAACTTTAATATTTATTTTTTCTCCAGGAATTAAGCTTTTATCGTGAACTTCTGCTTTATATACCGGAACTCCATTGAATGTTGAATGAAGTGGAATTAATTTATATTTTTTGTTTTTATAGATAATTTCTTTGTAATTGTCAGCTAAAGGTATAAATAGATAATTTCCTTGATTTGGAGCTATTTTCAAAATTGGTTTTCCTGGAAATGCATTATCACCTTTATTTAAAAATTTAGCACTAACTATACCATTTACTGGAGATTTGATTACAGCATAGCTTAAATCATTTAAGATATCATTTTTCATTGCATATAAAGTATTTAATTTGTTTTTATCAGCTTTTAATTTTGCTTCTAATGCAGCAATTTTTGCTTTTTCTATGTCATATTGTTCAATTGAAGCCATATTAACTTTTAAAAGTTTTTTAGTTCTTTCATGAGTTGCTTTTAGAGTTTGTAAATTAACAATATCTGCTTGTATTAAATTTTTCATAGAATTTATATTTTCATTTACTTCTTTTAATTTTGTTTTAAGAGGTGTTGGGTCAATTTTTACTACTATATCACCTTTTTTAACTTTTTGGCCTAATTTTGCAATATATTTAATTTTCCCTGCAAATTTTGAATTTACTAAAGTCTCTTTTGAATTTTTAACAAGAGCTAGATATTCTAGTGTAGTAGTAATATGACCAGTTTTTGGCGTAACAATAGGTACTACAATAGGATAAATCATTGCAGTTTTATATTGTGCATCTTCTTCTTTTCTTATTTTGATTAAAAGAGTTCCTAATAGCACTAAAATGATTGCTATTAATATAGCTATTATGATTTTTGCTCCTTTGTTCATTTGAATATCCTTTCTAAGTTATTTCCATAAATAAATGCAAGATTTGCAATTAGTGTGTTTTTAATTGCAATTAAATTTGCTAAATTAGCTCTAGCTTCAGCTAAATTATCTTCATATTGTAAATATTCATCAACAGTCATAGTATTTAATTCAAATGCTGTTCTTGCTGATTTTAAGAGTTGTTCTTTAATAGCGATTGAGTTTTCTTGTAAATGTAAAGCTTTGTTTATATCTTTAATAGAAGATTTGATTTTATTTACTTCCGCAGTTAAATTTTTTATTGTTTTTTTAATTTCTAAATTTGATTTTAGTAATGATATTTTGGCAAGTTGAATATCAGTGTTATTTGTCTTATTGAAAATATTCCAATTCATATAAATTCCAATACTAGCAAAATTTTCAGCTAAATGATCATCATTGTTGTAAGCTTTTGCAAATGCTCTATAACCTTTTGCTTCTAGCATAAATTTAGGATAGTATGCATCCTTTGAAACTTTTAAATTTATTTGTTGAGCTTTTAAATTTTCTTTTAAGGGTTTTAGAGCTATATATTCTTGAGGTTTCACACTGCTAATAATTTCAAATTTAATAGGTTTATTGATATTTTTTTTGGTTAGAATATAGATTTGGCTTTTTGTATTGTCAATAGCCGTATTTATTTCATTTTCTTTAATTTTTATATTATTTAAGGCATCTTCTAATCTTAATTCTTTAAATTTTGGAATTCTTCCTATTTTTACTCCTACTTTTATTGCATTGAGTGTAGTTTGGATTGAATCAGCTTTGAGTTTAAGAGCATTTTTTAATGAAAAAAGATAATTGAGTTTTGAAAGATATGTTACAAGTAAAGCTTCTCTTTTTAATAGATTAATTTTTGCTTGATATTTTTTAATTTGAACTATATGTTTTAATTTTTTTTCATTATCATAAATTTCTTTTACAAAAAGAGGCATTGATGCTACAAATCCAATTTTTGTAATATTTTGAGAAAACCAATAACCTTTACCTTCTTTTGCAAGTTTTACAGCCATTGTAGGAGGTTGAGGTTTTATATTGGCAGGTGAACTAAAATGTTCAAAACTGCTAAAAATATTTAGTTTTGGATACAAAGATGAAATAACTTTTTTTTCATTTGTTTTCATCTGTTTTATAGCCAATTGATCAATTTTTGTTTCTGGTATTTTTTTTATGGCTTCAAACAGATTTGTAATTTGCGTTGCATTAATAAAAATTAATGCGGAACTTAATACAAACAGCTTTTTCATTTTATTCCTTTAAAATAGCTTTTAAAATTTTTTTACTGATGGTATTTGCTATGTCTTCTATATCGGAATCTATTTTGATATCTATATATTTAGATATTCTTTTTCTTAAATTTTTTGTAGATTGATGCATAATTAATGGACTTACTATCATAAGCTGAACGCTAAATGGATTTGTTATTTCAAAAATACCTTGATGAATACCTCTATTTAAAATAGAGATTAGTTTATTAAAAATTTTTGAAAGTTTTTGAATTATGTTTTCAGTAAAGTTTCTTCCATTATCTACAAATTCATGTGCAAGTATTGATGAAAAACAAGGATATTTTTTAAAAATTTTTGCATACGAATGTATGTAATGATTTAATTCTTCAATAGGATTATCAGAATTAAATGAATAAATTTCATCAATTAATTCTTCAATTTTTGGCAACAAAATTGTCTCATAAAGTTCAAATTTATTTTTGAAATAGTAATAAATTGCTGCTTTTGTTACATTTGCTTTTTTTGCTATGTTTTCAAGGCTAACTCCTTTATATCCGTATTTTGCAAATTCTTTTGAAGCAATTTTTAAAATTTCTTCTTTTTTGTTCATTTGCTACCTTACTTACTGTTTAGTAAGTTTAATTATAAATTAAAATTTTTTAATTGTCAATAGAATTAAAAATTGGCACTGACTAAATAAGATTTTATAAACATATTTAACTACAAAGATAAAAACACAACAGCTTCGTGCTTCATTTTGCTTTGCAACACTCAAATTTTGCTAAAAATTGCAAACGCAAGCGCCCCTTTGGGGTATATGCAATTTTTTAAACACAAAATTTTCGTTAAATTACGCAACGCTGTTTTGTTTTTACTTT
>JALVUH010000137.1 GCA_027035735.1 Nautiliaceae bacterium | reverse complement strand
ACCGCCGATGGGCTTTTGCCACAGGCAAGGGTGAAACGGTGAGGTAAGAGCTCACCAGGGGATATAGCGATATATCCTGCTGGTAAACCCACCCCGCAGCAAGGAGGGATGGTAAAGCCTTGCAATTTTACCCTCCGCATGAGCGGCACCGCAAGGTGTGCGCCAAGATAAATACTCTCCAAAACAGAACCCGGCTTACAGGTGTGCCTTCTTTCAATATCTCCATATATTAGTGTCAGGTATTTTTAACTAACTCAAAAATCCCTTATCCTGTGGTATAATTCCACCAAAAAATTAGGAGGGGAGATGGATTATTATGAAATATTAGGTGTTAGCAGAAATGCTACAAAAGTTGAAATAAAAAAAGCTTATAGAAAATTGGCTATGAAATACCATCCTGATAGAAATCCAGGAGACAAAGAAGCGGAAGAAAAATTTAAACTTATAAATGAAGCTTATCAAGTTTTAAGCGACGATGAAAAAAGAGCTATTTACGATAAATATGGAAAAGAAGGACTAGAAGGTAGAGGATATAGACCATCAAATGATTTTAGTGATATTTTTGATATGTTTAGTGAAATTTTTGGAGGATTTGGATTTGAAGAAGAATATGACAATACACCTTATGATTTAGATAAAGCCATAGAAGTTACACTAGAATTTGAAGAAGCAGCTTATGGTATAAGCAAAGAAATAGAAATAGATTATTTTTCATTATGTCCTGTTTGTAATGGAAGTGGAGCAAAAAGAAAAGAAACATGCCCAACCTGTAAAGGACAAGGAAGAATAATTGTAGGAAATGGTTTCATAAGAATGTCTCAAACATGTCCAAACTGTGATGGAAGAGGATATATTATAAAAGAAAAATGTCCAGAATGTAAAGGAAGAGGTTTTATTTTAAACAAAGAAAAAATACATGTAGATATTCCTGCTGGTGTAGATAGTGGAATGAGAATGAGAATTCCAAGAAAAGGAAATGAAGGCAAAAGAGGCAGAGGAGATTTATATTTAGTATTTAAAGTAAAACCTTCAAAAATTTTCAAAAGAAAAGGAAATAATTTAATAGTTGAAGTACCTGTATTTTTTACAAGTGCCATTTTAGGAGATAAAGTCAAAATTCCTACTATTGAAGGTGAAAAAGAAATTGAAATAAAACCTTTTACAAAAGACAAAACACAAATTATGTTTAAAGGTCTTGGACTTCCTGATCCAAATACAGGATATAAAGGTGATTTATATGCAATCTTAAATATTGTATATCCTAAAAAACTCACTAACGAACAAAAAGAATTACTTGAAAAACTTCATGAAAGCTTCACAGGAGAAATCAAAGAGCATAAATCAATTCTTGAAGAAGCCATAGATAAAGTAAAAAGCTGGTTTAAAAAGTAAGAAGCCAGCTTATAAGTTTTTCTGCAGGGATAAATATATAATTTGCAATAGGAGTAAAAAGAATAATAAGCAAAATCAACATTCCATAAGGCTCAAGTTTATTATAAAATTTAACTATTCCCTTCCATCCAAATTGTAAAGAAAGATATTTTAAAGCATTTGCTCCATCAAGAGGCGGTATAGGAATTGCATTGAATACAGCCAAAATAACATTGACTACTATCATATAATACAAAAACATAAACATAAAAGCAGAAAAAATATTATTAGGAGGATAAAAAAATACTATTATACTAGCACTTATAAAAGCCATAATAAAATTATAAGTAATTCCTGCCAAACTAACAGCAACAGCCCCCAAATAACCTCCATTTTCTACTACAGTAAATATATTTACAGGGACTGGTTTTGCCCATCCAAAAATTATAGGATTACTAACTCCTGCTAATTTTTGAGAAACAAATAACAAAATAGGAAATATTATACTCCCAAAAAGATCTATATGTTTTAGAGGATTTATACTAAGCCTTCCTGCTCTAGTAGCAGTCAAATCCCCATAATATTTAGCAACTAATCCATGCATAATTTCATGACCAATAATTGCAAATAAAAATGCTAAAATTAAAGCACTATATTGAATAATTAATTCCATTAATTCTCCTAATACGGATTATATTTATCCTTATTACAACCTGCTGTAAGATAAGGTTTTTTGCCCTCTCTAAGCTCTTCTTGAATTTCATTTATAGTTTTACCAACTCTATTCCATCTTATTGTGAAATGACTATCCCAACTCATATAAATAAACCATGGCTTACCTACTATATATTTGTATTTTACAGGTCCCCAAAATCTAGAATCATCACTATGATCTCTATTATCTCCCATCATAAAAAAACTATCTTTTGGAACAATTATTGGACCATAATTTACAACTTCTTCTGGAAAATTAACACTTGGATCATGATGAATTCCAGGATATTTTTTCATATATGGATCTTCTGCCCAAAGTTGACCATTTATGGTAACTAATTTTGCTCCCATTTTTTTTGCAAATTTGATAGTATCTTTTGTATTATTTTGAATTCTCAAAAGTAAATGTTTATTTCTTACCATTAATTTATCTCCACCTACTGCTACACATCTTTTTACAAAATGCATTTTTGGATTTACAGGCCAACGGAAAATTACTATATCTCCTCTTTTTGGTCTTGGTCCATCTATCAAATGTCCATCACCTCTAAAATCTGGTAATATAGGAATCTCAAGCCAAGGAATATGAGGAATAGGAATTCCATAGGCAAATTTTTCTGCAAATAATGCATCTCCTGGCAAAAGAGTATTTTTCATACTACCACTTGGAATAACAAAGGCTTGTGCTACAAAGAAAATAACAAGTAAAACAATTACAATAGTACCTGTCCATGAATTAGTCCAATTATAAAATTTTTTCAATTTTTCTTTCATTAGTTACCTTTTAGCGCAAAATTTTTAGCTGCTTTAAGTGTATTTTTAAGTAACATTGCTATTGTCATAGGCCCTACTCCACCTGGGACAGGTGTTATGTAAGAAGCTTTTTTACTTACATTTTCAAAATCTACATCTCCAACAAGTCTTCCATCATCCAATCTATTTATACCAATATCTACCACAATAACACCCTCTTTTACCATATCAGCAGTTATTAAATTAGGTTTACCAACTCCTACTATTACAATATCTGCTCTTTTTGTATGAGATGCCAAATCTCTTGTAGCTATATGACAGATATCTACAGTTGCCATCTCATTTACAAGTAATGCCCACATAGGTTTTCCTACAATATTACTAGCACCTACAATACATACATCTTTTCCATATAATTCAATATTATATTCTTTAAAAAGCTCCATTACTCCAAGAGGAGTACATGGCGCAAATGTATCAAGTCCTTCTACTAATCTTCCCATATTATATGGATGAAAACCATCTACATCTTTAGCAGGAGATACTCTCTCAAGAATTTTTGTAGTATCTATATGTTTTGGCAAAGGTAGTTGAATCAAAAGTCCATGAATATTTGGATTTTCATTTATCATATCAATCGTACTTAAAAGCTCTTTTTCACTTATATTTTCAGGAAACTCATGTACAACTGAATAAATACCTACATTTTGACATGCCTCTTTTTTCATTCTTACATATACCCTACTTGCTGGGTCATTACCTACCAATATCACTGCTAATCCAGGAACAATACCCTCTTTTTTAAGCTCTTCTACTTCTTTTTTTACTTGAGATTTTATTTTTTGTGATAATTTTTTACCATCTAAAATTGTCATTATTTTTCCTTTTTGGTAAAATATTTTAGAATTTTAACATAAAAGGCTTCCTGTGAGATTAATTATCCTACTATTGCCACTTATTTTACTCGCAAAAAATAATTGGTTTATTACAAAACTTGAATATGGCAAAATGCTTTATAACAATCCAAGAGGAATAAGCTGTGCAAAATGTCATGGAGAAAACGCTCAAGGAAAAATCATCGCAAAATATTACATCATAAAAAATAACAAAAAAATTTTAAAAATTATAAAAGCTCCAAATATCCAAAATGTACCTTTTGAAAAATTTAAAAAAAAGCTTTTTCACAAATATCTATCTGTAATGCCAAAATATAATTATTTGACAAATCAAGAAATAAATGCAATTTATCTGTATATTCAGTCATTATCAAATAATAAAACAAGGAAGAAAAAATGATTTTTAAAGATTTAAAAAATTTAGAAGAAATAATAAAAAACAACGATATTGAAGCTGCTAAAAAACTAATAAAACCGATTAAAACAAAATTAGTTACTACAAAAAAAAGAAGTGCTTTAATGGTAAGCGGACATCAGATAAAACACCTCAACAAAATAGACGAAATTCCAGCAGATGTTATTATATTCAATCTTGAAGATGGAGTTCCAAAAGAAAAAAAAGAGATTGCAAAATATATGATAGCTATATTTTTATCACAATATCAAAATCCAAATAAAGAACTTGTAATAAGAATAAATCCTTTAAATGAAGATGGAAAAGAAGAGATAAAATTCTTTGAAAAATTTAATATAAATGCTTTTAGAATTCCAAAAGTTAACTCAATTGAAGAGATAGATGATGTATTTTTTATTACAGACAAAGATTTACACATTTCAATTGAAACAAAAGAAGTTTTTATAAATTTGAAAGATTTTACTCATCCAAAACTTAAAGTATTTTATTTGGGACTTTATGATTTACTAAATGAATTAAATATTTCTCATTCTATTATAAAATTAGACAACCCTTTTATTCATAAAATTTTAAGTGATTTTTCTTTATACTCAAACTATAACAACATCCATCCTATAGGATTTGTATATCAACAATATAAAGATTTAAAAGGTTTTAGTAAATGGTGCTTACTTCAAAAAGATATGGGAATTAAAGGAGTTGGATGCATAACTCCATCTCAAGTTGAAATTGCTAATAAAATTTTTGATGAAGATAAAGAATTTGCAAAAATGATAGTTGAGAAGTTTGAAAAAACAGGTCCTTTTACCATTGATGGTCTTTTTGTAGATGAACCTATTTATAAAAATTATTTAATGATATTAAGAGGATGAATTATCTCCATCCTCTTTGATAAAGTGCCATTATAGAAGTGTTATCAATAGCATATTTTTGAATATATTCATTTAAAATTTGAGGATTTATTTTTCTATCTATATCAAATCCTTCCACATCTAAAGCATAAAGAGTAATTATGTATCTATGAGCAGGTCCTGGAGGAGGACAAGGACCTCCATACCCTATTTCTCCATAATCATTAATTGTTTGAAATCCTAAATCAAAATATTCACTCTCTGGATTTCCAGCATCTTTTGGAAACATACTAACATCTAAAGGAATATTTACAACCATCCAATGCCACCAACCATGATCAGTTGGAGCATCTGGATCAAACATCGTTATAGCCAATGATTTAGCATTATTAGGAATTCCATTCCATCTAAGCTCAGGAGAGATATTTTCTCCTCCACACATTGGATAAACTTGAGGAAGATGAAATCTTTCATCAATATCTGGAGAATATAATTTCATGGCTAATCCTTTTCAAAATATTTTTCTATTATTTCTTTTGGAATTTTTTTAGGTCTTTGAGTTTTAAGATCTACAAAAATCCACTCTGTCTCACCTTTTGCAATTAAAATATCTTTTTTATAAATTTCATACTCTCTTTTTGAAATAATCTTTCCCACTTCCTTTATCCAAGTTTTAACAATAAGTTCATCTCCTTCAAATGCAGGTTTTTTATATTCAACAAAATGAGATTTCACAAACCAAGTAAAGCCTATATTTTTATAAACTTCAGGAGTAAACCCAAGAGAAGCAGAATGATTAATAGCAGCATTAATCATCCATTCAATATATTTTAAATTATTTACATGACCATTAAAATCTATATCTTTACTAGATACAATAATTTTCTCTTCATAAATTTGAGGTCTCATTTTTATCCTTTTAATAATTATAACACATCTTTTTGATAAAATTACACAAAAAAAGGATTTTAATGAAACCTTTATTAATAGAAATTGGAACAGAGGAACTTCCAGCAATTCCTCTTCTAAAAGAACTTCCAAATATAGAAAAAAAATGGCTTTCTATTTTAGAAAAATATAACTTAAAAACAGGATTTGATTTTTTTTATACTCCAAGACGTCTTACACTTTGGCATAGAGAATTTCCTACAAAACAACCTGATACAATTCAAGAAATTTGGGGAGCTCCAAAAGCCATAGCTGAAAAAAACAAAAAAGCAATTGAAGGATTTGCTAAAAAATGTGGAATTGATATTAATGAAGTTGAATACAAAACTAAAGGTAATCAAGAATTTTTATACTATAAAAAAGAAATAAAAGGAAAAGAAGCAAAAGAACTTTTACCTGAAATGATAAAAGAGTGGTTAAAATCACTTAATTTTGGCAAGAGTATGAAATGGGGAAAATGTGAAGAAGAATTTATAAGACCAATTAGATGGATTTTATGTATGATGGAAAATGAAGCTATCACTTTTAATGCATATTGTACCACATCGAGTAATTTTACTATGCCTCATAGAATCGTTAAAGAGCCAATTTTTATAGATTTTGTAGGAGATTATTTTTGTAAATTAGATAAAAATGGAGTTATTCTATATCAAGATGAAAGAAGAAAAAAAATTTTAAATGAAATTAAAAACATTGAAAATGAAAATAATATAAAAGTTGAAATAGATGAAGATTTGCTTGAAGAGATTGTAGCAATTACGGAATATCCTACTGCCCTACTTGGAAAATTTGATGAAAAATTTTTAGAATTACCTCCTGAAGTAATTATTACTTCAATGAAAGAGCACCAAAGATACTTCCCTGTATATAAAGATAATAAACTAACAAATGCTTTTATAGTAGTTAGCAATGCTTTTACTAATGATTTTTCTAAAATTATTGCAGGAAATGAAAAAGTACTTCGTGCAAGACTTAGCGATGCTTTGTTTTTCTGGGAAAATGACATTAAAAATGGACTAAGTATTGAAGGACTTAAAGATATTGTATACATGGATAACCTTGGAAGTATGTATGATAAAGTTACAAGAGAGGAAAAAATTATTAAATATTTAGCAGATAATTATAATGGAGATTTAGAAAAAGCAAAAAAAGCAGTAAATTTAGCAAAAGCTGACCTTCTAACAGAAATGGTATATGAATTTACAGAGCTTCAAGGAATTATGGGATATTATTATGCCCTAAAAGAAGGAGTTGAAGAAGAAGTTGCAATCGCTATAAAAGAGCAATACACAGATACTGCTTCTAATAAAACTTCTGCACTTCTAAATATCGCAAGAAATTTAGATAATATTTTAGCCCTTTTTAGCATAGGTAAAAAACCAAAAGGCAATAAAGACCCATTTGCTCTTAGACGCTCAGCAAATCATATTATAAAAATTGCACTTGAGAATAAAATTCCTCTTGATATAAAAAAAGTGATATATGATTTGAGTAAAAATTATGAGAATATAAATCCAGATGAAGTAATTGATTTTATATTTGAAAGACTCTACAAATTTTATAATGTAAATCCAAGTGTAATTAGAGCTGTTTTAAATACAGGCGAGAGTAATTTACTTGAGATTGATAAAAAAATAAAATTACTAAATAAAATAGTTGAAAGTGAAGATTTTAAAGAGTTATCTACCACATTTAAAAGAGTTGCAAATATTGTAAAAGATTTTGATATTAATTCAATAAAAGTAGATGAAAATCTATTTGAAAAAGATGAAGAAAAAGAGTTATGGCAGGAATTTCAAAAAGTAAAAAATATTAAAGATTTAGAAAAAAAATTAGACTTTTTAATCTCATTAAAACCTTTAATTGATAAATTTTTTGATAATGTAATGGTAAATGTAAACAATGAAAAAATAAAACACAATAGAAAATCTCTTATTGCATCAATTTATAAAGAATTTTTAGATATAGGAGATATTAAAGAAATCACCTTATAGGAGAGATTATGAAAATAAAAATAAATGGAATAGAAAAAGAAATACCTCAAAATACCACTATAAAAGATTTACTCTCTTCTTTAGGAGTGCTTGATAAAACTATGGCAGTTGCTGTAAATATGAAAATTGTTAAAAAAGATGATTGGGATAAATTTATTTTAAATGAAGGTGATAAAGTAGAAGCACTTAATTTTGTAGGGGGTGGATAAAGGTCTTAGTGACCACATCCACAATTACCACCTTCACAATGTCCTCCACCAACTTGACCTGTTAAAGCTTCTTCAGGTGTTGCTTCTCTTTTGCTTACAAGTTTAACTTCAAAAGTTAAATCTTCACCAGCTAATGGATGATTATAATCAATAATTACTTTATTATCATCAAAATCTTTTACAGTCACTGCAATTGTTTGACCATCTGGAGTTTGACCATATAGAGTCATTCCTTTTTGAAGTTCAATTCCTTGGAATTGATCTCTTGGAAGCTCTTGAATCATTTCTGGATTATATTCACCATAAGCTTCAGATGCTGGTACTTTTACAGTTTTTTCTTCTCCAACTTCCATTTTTTCAACTTCTTTTTCAAGTCCAGGAATAATTTGACCTTTTCCTGCAATAAACTCTAATGGAGCTTGTCCTTTATTAGAGTCAATTATTTCACCTTTTGAATTTTTTACACTATATTCAATTCCATATACATTTGCCATTTTTTTCCTTTGTAATTTAATGAGCTTTTAGTATAACAAATTATTTTAATTTTTCCAACTCTTTTTTAGCCAAAGTTGAATATTTAGATTTTGGAAAATCATTTATTAACTTTTCAAATGTTAATTTAGCTGCTTTTTTATTACCTATTTTCAAAAATGAAATACCAGTATGATATAAAAGTCTTGCTGTAAAAGAAGCTTTTTTAGGATAAAATTCTACACTTTTTTTATAAAAAGCAAGAGCTTCTTTATAATTTTTTTGTTTATATGCTATTTCTCCTAAATAATAAGAAGTAGTAGCTGGAAGATGATTTTTTTGTAAAGAGTATAAAAATAACTTTTTAGCTTCATTTAATTTATTGCTAAAATATAATTTTCTAGCTTTTAAAAAAGCTTCATTAGGAGATAAAGTTTTTGAAGCATTTAAATTTTTTAATTTATTTAAGATTTCTTTAATTGCATTTTTTAATACCATAAAATTTTGATTTTGAATAATAGTAATCTCTTTTATTGATTGTTTAATATTTGTTAAATTATTTTCCAAAGAATTGATTTTTTGATTAATTTGTTTTATTTCTTCTTCTTGAGAGTTATATGAATTTTGTAATTGTTGAATATTATTTTTTGCACTATTTATTTCATCCAAAAGTGTAGAAAATGCAGCTAATTTCTGATTGATAATATCATTGTAATTAGAGATATTTAATTTAATTTGAGAAATTTGATTATTTAAATAATCAATTTCAGTTTTTAATTTAGAAATTTCTTTTTTATTTTGTAAAATTGCTTTTTCATCTGGAGTAAGTCCATAAGGATTGTTTGAGTTTAAATTACCGGCATTGAAAGGATTTATATCAGCCAATAAAAAAACAGGTAATAAAAAAATCCATTTTTTCATACAATTCCTTTTTAAAGGAATTGTATCTAAAATATAGGTTATTATGGAAGATATGTAAAGTTATCTCTTCTATTTAATCTCCAGCACCATTTAGCATGAGCAGTACATACAGGATTTAATTCTCCATAGCTTATTACTGTAAGTTTCTTAGGATTAACTCCTAATTGAATTAATGCATTTCTTACACTATTTGCTCTTTTAAGTCCTAGAGCATAATTATACTCTTCTGTTCCCCATTCATCACAATTACCTTCAATTCTTACTGTGTAATTAGAAGGATTTGATTTGATAAGCTCAGCTAATTTTTCAACTTTTGGCCATTGATCTTTTCTTATATTATATTTATCAAAATCAAAATAAATCACAATACTTGAAAGTTTTTTTGCAAAATTTTTATTTCCAACTGTTACAGTTGCACCTTGAATTGTTTGAGTTTCAACATTTGCATTTTCTGTATTTACACTACCATTTTGTAAATTATTTGCTTGTTGTGTTTGTTGTGCAGTCATATTTTGTTCAGATTGAGCATTTTCTAAATTTGGTTGTTTAGAACATCCTGTAATAAGTAATAATCCTCCAAGCGCTGTTAATAAAAGTTTTTTATTCATAATTTTGCTCCTTTTTGTATTTTACCAATCAAACGATTGTAAAATTTTTGGTAATCTGTAATAAAAAATTTTATTTTCGTTTAATCGTATTATACCAATTTTACTAAAAAAATTCTCTCTTTTTATAAACATTATTGAATTTCCATCAACTGAAAAATTAGGGAACATATTTTGGCCGCCAAAAGTTAATCTTTTTAATGAATCATCATCTTGATTTACCAAAAATAAATCAAAGGTATTTGGAGAAAATTGTTTATTTGTTTCTCTTACACTTATTACCATTTCTTTATTATATGTATCCATTCCCACTTGATTTCTTCCATGATACAAAACTCTTGTCACTATACCTGTTTTTAAATTTTTAGCAAACACATAAGGAGGACCATATCTATCAGAAATAAATGCTATTTCATTTTTACCCCAAAATTTACCATTTACATCAATTCCTGGATAATTTGTAATTTTTATTAATTGTCTTGTTTTTAAATTAAATAGATAAACATCTGGATTTCCTTTTGGAGCTAAAGTCAAAAGTATTTTTTTATCTTTATAATCCACATCAGAAACTATTAACATCCCTTCTGTTGACATAATTTTTTTCATTTTCCCAGTATAAATATTATACATATAAAGTGTTGGTAATCTATCCATTTTTGTAAAAAATATAGTAGTTTGTTTTTTATCTATCCATTTAGGGAAAATATTAAGACCTCCACTAATCAAAAGTTTTTTATAAGATAAAGTATAATCTGCTAAATAAATATTAGCTTCTTTGGGAGCAACAAGTAAAGAATATACAACTTTTCTAATTAAAAATTTTGCATCTGGCATTTGAAAATATTTATTAATATCATATACTGCATGGTGAACTAAAAAAGGAAAATAGGAATAAGTAGTTGATTTATATTTTTTAATAAGAATAGGAGAATTATTTTTAATATATTTAACTATTAAAGTATGAGTTTTTTTATTGTAGTTTATATCAAAATTCATTATACTGTTATTTGTTTCATTATAATCTGTCTTAAAATGATCAAGTACCGTAAAATCCATTTTTAAAATTTTTTCAACATCTTTTGGTCCTTTATATTCAATCCCAATAAGAGGCTTATTTTCTATATATTTAGTAATTACAATCTCTTTAGCAAAAAGAACTGCTATTAAACTAAATATCAATATTAAAAATCTTTTCATTTATTCACCTTTGTTTGAAATTTTACGGTTAAATTTATATTTTGATTAAAACTAATATTTTGTAATTTATTAATTAATAAATTTTGCTTTTCATTATTTAAATTAGTATCTAATATATAAACTTCAACATGACCATCTTTATTTATAAAATTGATTGTAGCATATTCTCCTGGAATATTTGAAATTTCATACCAAACTTCCCCTATTTTTTTTATTAATTCATTTATTTTCTCTTTTTTCACATTAGAAGTTGTATTATAAGAAATATTTACATTTATATTTTTTATTTTTTTTAATTGCTTTAAAATATTATTTGCCCTAAATCTACTCAAAACAGCTTGTTTTTTTAACTCCACTTTTTTAGTAGGAATATTATAATTAACATTTTTAAAAATATCATTAAAATTAACTTTACCTCCAGTACTAAGATTTGTTTTTGAACCTACTTTTTTAACTTTTTTTATAGTATTTTTAACTACTTTTGGATGAGATTTAATTCTATTTTGTATTGATTTTTTAAAATTTTTGATTTGAGGAGTTATAATCGCAGTATGAATTAAGACTTCTTGCTTAGGAGTTGGTTTTTTAAACAAAGCAAAATACAAAAAAAGGAGTATCAAAAAATATATTGTGATACTCAATATAAAAGAGATTACTAATCTCATCTAGTCAATAACCCTATCTCTCTAAATCCTGTTTTAACAACAGCAGCATATACCCTCATAAAAAGTCCATATTTTATATCTTTATCAGCAGCTATATATACTAAAGCATTTTTATTAAAATTTCCATATTTTAAATTAAAATCTTCTAAAAAATTGGAAATAGGAATTTTTTCTTTATTAACTATAACTGTACCATCTTTTTTAATGATTATATTAATAGTCGCTTTTTTTATAGCAGGGTTAGTTTCACTTCCTTTTGGTAAATCAACTGTTTTTTCTTGATATGTGCTAATTGTAACCGAAACCATCAAAATAGCAAGTAACACAAGCATTATATCTACAAAAGGAGTTATATTTAAATCTGGCTTTTTCATTTGCTAAGATACATATCCCTTTGCATTTTTAATGTAGAAATTAAATTTTCAATTTTTGATGATAATATTTGATGAAATGAATAAGCAGGAACTGCAACAATAATACCAACTGCCGTAGCAATTAAAGCATCAGCTATAGCAGGTGCAATCATATTAAGCGTAGTTACGCTCTTCATTCCATTAAAAGCAGTTAAAATACCAATAACTGTTCCAAAAAGTCCTATAAAAGGAGCTGTTGAAGCTACAATACTTAAAAAAGTAAGACCACTTTTTGCTCTTTTTTTAGCAGCTTCTATACAAGCATCAAATGTTAATGTATTTATTTTTTCTGCTTTTTCAATACATTCTTTAAGAGAAGAATTAACAGGAAATACTTCGCTCATTATTATTGATTTGAAAGCTTCTTCTTCATTTTTAATCCAAGAAGAAATAGTAAAATATTTATAGAAAAAAACAAAAAAAACAAAGAAAAGATAAATACCTAGCCATCCTAAAACAATAATGTTTATAGGATTAGCTAGTATTTTAGAGATTTCTGGCAGCACTTTCAATCTTTGAAGTAACAGTTGCAACTAATGCATCACTATCACTAGCATCTCTAATTAATTGTTTAGCTTTTTCTATAGCCTGTGCAATTTCACTCTCACTTGAACCAACTACTGGAACTGCTCCATCTGCTAATACATTAATATGATCAGGAGTAACTTCCACATATCCCCAATTAACTGCAATTACTTCTTCTTTTCCATTTGTTTTTTTCAAAGTAATTACCCCAGGTTTTAAATTTGTAATCAAAGGAGCGTGTCCCTCAAGGACACCAAATTCTCCTTCTACTCCTGGAAAAGTAGCTTCTTTAATTTCACCTTCAAAAATTTTACCAAAAGGTGTTACAATACTTATTTTCATTTTAAAAGCCTTTATTTACTTTGCATCTTTTTAGCTTTTTCAATAGCCTCGTCTAAATCTCCTACCATATAAAATGCATTTTCTGGTAAATCATCTACTTTACCTTCAAGAATTGCTTTAAATCCAGCAATTGTTTTATCAAGTTCTACATATCTACCATCAGCACCTGTAAATACTTTCGCAACGAAGAATGGTTGAGATAAGAATTTCTCAATTTTTCTTGCTCTCTCAACTATTAATTTATCTTCTTCACTTAATTCATCCATACCTAAGATTGCAATAATATCTTGTAAATCTTTATATTTTTGTAATACTTCTTGAACTCCTCTTGCTACTTTATAGTGTTCTTCACCAACAATTTGAGGGTCAAGAATTCTACTTGTTGAATCAAGTGGGTCAACTGCTGGATAAATACCTTTTTCAGCAATTTTTCTATTAAGAACTGTTGTTGCATCTAAGTGTGCAAATACACTTGCTGGCGCTGGGTCTGTTAAGTCATCAGCTGGTACGTATACTGCTTGAATTGAAGTAATACTTCCTTTTTTAGTTGATGTAATTCTCTCTTGAAGTCTTCCCATTTCAGTTGCAAGTGTTGGTTGATAACCAACCGCACTAGGAATTCTTCCAAGTAATGCTGACATTTCAGCACCAGCTTGAGCAAATCTGAAGATGTTGTCTATAAACATCAATACATCTCTGTTTTCAACATCTCTAAAATATTCTGCCATTGTAAGACCAGTCATAGCAACTCTATTTCTACATCCTGGAGGTTCATTCATTTGTCCATAACATAAAGCAACTTTATCTAAAACTCCACTCTCTTTCATTTCATTATAAAGGTCATTACCTTCTCTTGTTCTTTCACCTACTCCTGCAAATACAGAATATCCGCTGTGTTTATATGCAACATTATGAATAAGTTCCATAATAATAACTGTTTTACCAACTCCAGCACCACCAAATAGACCTGTTTTTCCACCTTTCATATATGGACATAAAAGGTCAACTACTTTAATACCTGTTTCAAAAATTTCCATTTTAGTTGATTGTTCTTCAAATGGAGGTGCGTCTCTATGAATTGACCATCTCTCAACATTATCAGGAATTGGTTCACCTTCATCAATTGGCTCACCGATAACATTAAAAATTCTTCCAAGTACCGCTTCACCTACAGGTACCTTAATAGGACCTCCAGTAGCAATAACTTTTGTACCTCTTGTTAAACCATCAGTTAAATCCATTGCAATAGTTCTAACAATATTATCACCAATTTGTGCAGCTACTTCTAAAACAACTTTTCTTTTTTTACCTTCTGCTTCAAATTCTACAATTAAAGCTTCATTTATTTCAGGTACTTTATCTCCATCAAATTCAACATCGATAACTGGACCTAAAACTT
Organism: Nautiliaceae bacterium; assembly: GCA_027035735.1. GTDB lineage: Bacteria > Campylobacterota > Campylobacteria > Campylobacterales > Nautiliaceae > JALTBU01. Next base: position 12,584 of record JALVUH010000137.1, on the reverse strand, counting down.
GTATTACTTTACCTTCCATAGTTCTCCTTTATTTTTTCTTCATAGCTTCCATAGCTGTTACAATTTCTATAAGTTCTCTTGTTACAGCTTCTTGTCTTGCTTTATTGAATTGTAACGTTAATTGATGAACCATCTCTTGCGCATTATTAGTAGCAGCATCCATTGCCTGCATTCTAGCACTATGCTCACCTGCAAGTGAATCCAAAAGTGTATAATACATAATATATTCAATATATTTTTTCACTAAACTCTCAAGTACACTTTCATAATCATCTGTAGGCTCAACTTCTAAAAATTCATTAGTATTTACTTCCTCTTTTACTTCTATTGGAAGTAATTCTTTTACATGAATTTTTTGAGTTAATTTATTTACATAACCATTATAGATAATAATGATATTATCAATTTCTTCATTAACAAAATCATTATATGATTTATTGATTAACTCTGCTGCTTTTTCATAATTTGGAGCAGAAGTTAATCCTTCTATTGCATCATACATTTCAATTTCGGCAAATTTAAAATATTCTATTGCTTTTTTACCAACTACAATTAGTCTTATTTTTATATTTTTAGCTTTTAATTCTTCAATTTTTTTAAGAGTTGTTTTAATTGTTTGATGATTAAATCCTCCACATAAACCTTTATCAGCTGTTACAACAATTAAGTCAACTTTTTTAACTTCATCAATTTTTGCAAAAGCTCTTAAATTAATGCTTTCTTTTACACTACTTAATTTTGAAGAAATTTCACTTGTAACTTCTTCTATTTTTTTAGCATATTCTCTTGATAAAAGTAATGCTTCTTCTGCTCTTTTAAGTTTAGCAGTTGACACGAGCTTCATTGCCCGTGTTGTTTTTTGTGTATTTTTTACACTGTTAATTTTTGTTTTTAATTCTTTTAAAGTTGCCATTTAATTATCCTTCTGGATTAAACTGTGCCTTAAATTCTTCTAATGCTTTTTTAAGCAATTCTTCTGTTTCTTCATCAAGTTGTTTTTTTGTTCTAATATTTTCAAAAATTTGAGGATATTTGCTTTCTATAAATGGATAAAGTTCATCTTCAAATTTTCTAATTGCTTTTACAGGAATATCATCAAGATATCCTCTTGTACCTGCATAAATAATCACTACTTGTTTTTCAACTGGTAATGGTGAATTTGCAGGTTGTTTAAGGATTTCAACTAATCTTTGACCACGTTCTAATTGTTTTCTACTTGCTTCATCCAAATCACTTGCAAATTGAGCAAATGCTTCAAGTTCTCTATATTGTGCAAGTTCAAGTCTTAGAGTTCCTGCAACTTGTTTCATAGCTTTAATTTGAGCAGCCCCCCCAACTCTTGATACTGAAAGACCTACATTAATTGCTGGTCTAATACCTTTATTGAAAAGTCCTGTTTCAAGGAAAATTTGTCCATCTGTAATAGAAATTACGTTTGTTGGAATATAAGCTGCAACATCACCACCTTTTGTTTCAATAATTGGAAGTGCTGTTAAACTTCCAGCACCAAGTTTGTCATTAAGTTTTGCAGCTCTTTCAAGTAATCTACTGTGTAAATAGAATACATCCCCTGGATATGCTTCTCTTCCTGGAGGTCTTCTAAGAAGAAGTGACATTTCTCTATATGCATCAGCATGTTTACTTAAATCATCATAAACAATTAGAGCATGTCTTCCATTATCTCTAAAATATTCACCCATAGTAACACCAGCATAAGGCGCTAAGAATTTAAGAGATGCAGCTTCAGACGCACTTGCGTTTACTACAATAGTATATTCCATTGCACCATGTTCTTCTAATACTCTTACAACATTTGCAACAGTTGATTGTTTTTGACCTACAGCTACATAAATACAAATTACATCTTGACCTTTTTGATTAAGAATTGTATCTATAGCAACAGTTGTTTTACCAGTTTGTCTATCCCCAATAATAAGCTCTCTTTGTCCTCTTCCGATTGGAACAAGGGCATCAATTGCTTTGATACCTGTTTGAAGTGGTTCATGAACTGATTTTCTTGCCATAATCCCAGGTGCTTTTTCTTCTACATATCTATATTCTGTTGCTTCTATTTCACCTTTACCGTCAATTGGTTCTCCTAACGCATTTACAACTCTTCCAATTAATGCATCACCAACAGGAACTGAAATAAGTTTTCCAAGTCTTTTTACAGAACTTCCTTCTGTAATATCAGTACCTTTACCAAGTACAACAACACCAACATTATCAGTTTCAAGGTTAAATACTAACCCCTTTTCACCTGTTTCAAATTCTACCATTTCACCAGCCATTGCATTAGTTAAACCATAAACCTTTGCAATACCATCTGCTGAATAAATTACTTTACCAACCTCTTCTACATCTATTTTTAAATCATAATTCTCAATTCTCTCTTTTATTATCGATGTGATTTCTTGTACCACTTAAACTCCTTTCTTTAGATTGCTTTTAAAATTTGTGAAATTATATCTTGTTTAATTCTCTCTTCAACTAATGCAAATTCAACATTTAAAACATCAACAAAAACTTTTATACCATTCAAATCCTTTTCTTTTAAATAAAGTTTAATTGTGGCATTAAATTTTTTAGCAAGTTTCTCTTCTAATGCTTTTAATGTTTCATCACTTATTTTACCTTCTACAAAACCTGCATAAGTATTTTTAATTTCACTTACTTTTGCATATAATCTTTTATGAATATCTTTTAGAATATCTACTCTTTTGTTTTCCAAAACAATTCTCATAAAATTGATAAATTTAGGGTTTTTACAATCAGCAAGTTCAGATAAAATTTTCACTTTATCTTCTATACTGATTAACGGAGACTTAATTAATAAAATAAATTTTGGGTCTTTTGAAATCAAAGCAATTTTAGCAACTGCTTCATAAACTTCTACCAACTCTTCTTCATTAAGTGCTTGTATTAAAGCTTTAGAATATTTTTCAACTATCATTATGCTACCTTTTTCAAGATTAGTTTAGCTGCATCTTCGCTAGTAATATGTATATCTTTTAATATATCTTTCATAAACTCTTCAACAACTTCTTTTTTCGCTTTTTGAGTTTCATACATTTTGAATTCTTCAAATTGTTTTTGAAGAATTTTAATTTCTTCTTCTGTTTGAGCTTTTATTTTTTCTTCTATAATTTCTGCTTCTTTTTTAGCGTTTTCAATAATTTCTTTAGCTTTAATTTTTGCATTTTCAAGTTCAGCTTTTAATGCTTCTTTTCTAGCTTTAGATTCTTTTAATTTTTCTTCTATTTCTTGAAATCTTTTAGCTATATTTTCTCTTCTTTGTTTAAAAAAATTTACTATTTTATTTCCAGCTACATACCATAAAATTGCAACGAAAATTAAAAAGTTAATAGTTCTAGGAATAAAATCAGTATGTGTTATTGAATAATCACCACTAGCAAAAGCAAAAACCACTCCTACTAAACTTAAAAGTGCTATTTTTTTCATGCTGCATCCCTTATTTTCTTTTCAATTAATGATTTAATCTCTTCTTTTTCAGGAAGTAATTGTTTTAATAAATCTTGTTTTTCTTTTTCAAGCATAGCTCTTAAACTATCTTTTGCATCTTCTATTTCTCTTTGTTTAATAGCTTTTAATTTTTCAGCTTCTTCTATTGCTTTAAGTCTTGCTTCTGTAAGAATTTTTGATGCATCTTCTCTTGCAAGTCTTAAAACTTCTTTAATAGCCTCTTCAATTTCCTTAGTCTCTTCAGTATTTTGAGAAATCATTTTAAGCTCTTCTTGAAGCTTTTTTTCTCTCTCATCCATAAACTTCACCAATGGGTCAAACAACCAAACTTTTAACAAAATCAACGTGATGAAAAATATTCCGGCGATAATTAACATAACGCCAAAATTTATATTAAGCATAAAATCTCCTTTTTGTGAAATTTTAACATAAAATTAATTTAATTTATTAAGAAATTCTCTTATTTTTTCTAAATCTGTTTCATTTTTAAACTTCATTTTCAAAAAGTCTTTACCAATTTCAACTTTTATACCTAATTTTTTAAGTTTTAAAGCAAGTTCTAAAATCTCTTCTTTTATTTCATCATTTTCATTTTTTTTATTTTCAGATTTTTTATATGTTTTTATCAAATTTTCTGTCTCTCTAACACTTAAATTATCTTCTTCTATTCTTTTTAATGTTTTATCTATTTGTTCGTTATCCAAACCTAACAAAATTTTAGCGTGTCCATAAGAAATTTTATTTTGTGCAAGTTTTTCTTTTACTTTTTCAGGTAAATTCAAAAGTCTTAACATATTACTAATATATGCTCTACTTTTACCAATATTTTTTGCAAGTTCTTCATGAGTAAATCCAAATTCATCAATTAATGCTTTAAGTGAAGATGCAATTTCTAATGCATTCAAATCTTCTCTTTGAATATTTTCAATAAGTGCATATTCTCTCAAATCTTTTAAAGAAATATCACTCACAATAGCTTTAATTTTATTTTCTCCTAAACTCTTAATTGCTCTTAATCTTCTCTCTCCAGCAACCAAAATATATTCATCATTATTTTCAATAACAATAATTGGTTGCATAAGACCATGTTTTTTAATAGAGTTTGCCAACTCTTTTATTGATTCCTCATCAAAATGTTTACGCGGCTGATAAGGATTTGTTTTTATTTTATTTATCTCTATTTCTTGAATACCCTTATTAGGAATACTTTTTAGATATCCAGCTTCCACATCTTCTAAAATTGCTCCAAGACCTCTACCTAATTTTTTCATTCAGCACTCTCCAAAATTTTTTTTGCTAAAACCTGATAAGCTTCAGCTCCTTTGCTTTTAATATCATAAAGCATTACAGGTATTCCAAAACTAGGAGCTTCAGCTAATTTTATATTTCTTGGAATAATAATTATCCCATTATCTATTCTAAAAAGCTTATCATTAAAATATCTTTTTAAATCTTGTAAAACTTGTTTTGAGAGATTATTTTGTTTTGTATACATAGTTGGAAGAATACCTTTTATTTTTAGTTTTGGATTTGTAGTATGTTGAAGAAGAGTTATAGTTTTTAAAAGCTGAGCCAAACCTTCTAGAGCAAAATACTCTGTTTGAACAGGAATAATAACACTATCACTTGCATTTAAAGCATTTATAGTAATAATCCCAAGAGTTGGAGGAGTATCAATGATTATATAATCATATTCATCTTTTATAGGTTCAAGTACTTTTTTTATAACCAAATTATCTACTTCTGGATCAAACTCTTTTTCTATTCCTACAAGCCCTATATTTGATGGAACTAAATCAAGTGTAGGAAGCATTGTTTTTAGTTTTACATCATTTATACTTTTTGCGCCAATTAACACATGATAAAAATTAAATTCATAATCACTTTTATACACACCAAGAGATGTAGTACCATTCGCTTGTGGATCAGCATCAATAAACATTACTTTTTTATCAGCAATTGCAAGAGAAGCTGCTAAATTAACAGCTGTAGTAGTTTTACCTACTCCGCCTTTTTGATTTGCTACTGTGATAATTTCTGCCATTTTAAATTATCCTTTTAAACTTCCATCTTTATTTAATGATTTTTGTATATTAAAAATTCTTTTACTTTTATTAAAAATTTTTTGATATTTATAAAAAATATTTTCCCATCTCTCTTTTTTCTCTACAGCTGCTAAAATTTCTTTTACAATTTTATCATTTTTTATGTCTATATCCAAACACCCACTTTTATATTCACTATCAATCTCAGGTGCAAATTTTGTATTTATCCCTATACCACAAATAATTTTTTTCTTTTTTACATTTACCAATATTCCAGCTATTTTTTTAGGTTCATTGTTTAAAATATAAATATCATTTGGCCATTTTATTATCAAATTAGATTGATATTTTTTTAAAATTTCAAAAACCAAAAAAGAGAAATAAATACTCAAACTTTGAATTGGAATAAAATCAAATTCTTTTAAATCTACAACAAAAGATAAAAAAAGATTTCCTTTTTTACCTTTCCAATTTCTGCCTTTTGTTCCAATTCCACTTGTTTGATAATCACTCCAAATACAATAATAATTTAAATCTTCTTTTTCTATTTTTTTTAATAAATATTTTTGAGTAGAATCAATTTGAGTAAAATAATCTATTTTCCATTTCATTCTAAAATATTATCACCAATTTTCAATCTTTTCCCATTAAGATAACTTACAGCATCTACTTCTTTTTTACCAGGAACTTGAATTTTTTTTAGTTTAACACTTCCTTTTTTGCATCCTACCACTACGCCATCCTCTAAAATTTTAATTATTTCACCTTTTTGATTATTAGAATCTACATCAATTAATTCCATTTCATTTATTTTAAATTTATCACAAAAAATTCCAGGCCAAGGTTGAAAAGCTCTATATTTTCTATCCATTATTAAAGCATCTTCAAAATCTACATATCCATCTTCTTTCTTAATTTTTGGAGAATAAGTTGCTAATAAATTACTCTGTTTTAAAGGTTTTATTTTTTCAAAATTTTTTAATGTATAAATAATTTGATTTGATGCAATATTAGCAAGTTCATCAAATAAATCAACACTTGTTTTATTACCAACTTCTGTATAATCCCAAACTAAAATATCCCCTGTATCAAGCCCTTCATCCATAAGCATTGAAGTAACTCCTGTATATTTATCTCCATTTAAAATTGCACTTTGAATAGGAGATGCACCTCTATATTTTGGAAGAAGTGAAGCATGAAGATTTATGCAAGGAGCTGTTTTTAACACATCTTGTGGCAAAATAAGACCATAAGCAGCAACAACTATAAAATCAGGATTAAATTTTTTTAAATCTTCATCTTTAAGAGTAGTTGGAGTAAAAACTTCTAAATTATTCTCAAGTGCATACTTTTTAACAGGCGTTGGAGTAAGTATTTTTTTTCTTCCAACTGGTTTATCAGGCTGAGTATATACAGCAACTATATCAAATTCTTTATTTAAACTATCAAGTATTTTAACAGCATAATCAGGACTTCCCATAAAAACTATTCTCATATTTAACCTTTAAAAATTTAAAATTAATTATACTAAAATATTTATATGATTTCCCTTTTTTTCAAAGTGTAATTTTTGTTGATTAAGTTTCATTCTTGCTTGATTTTCTATCATTTCTGCAGTTGCAGCAACTTTTAAATCTTGTGGAGATGGGTCAGATGGAGCAAGAGCAGCTGCTTTTACTATTTCCATATTTGCAATAGTCTCTTCAGGGGTATTTCCTTTTTTTATAGCAATAGGAACTTCTCCTGCTATTGCATATTTTTTGCCATCAGGACCTGTAACATAGGTATAATGAGCAGCACCAGCCAAAGAACCACCTGCTGCTTTATGAGCAGCCTCATGAGCTTTTACGTGAGCATCTATCTCTTTTAATCTAAGAATTTTTTCTTGAATTTTAGGATTATTAAGATTTTTATGAGGATTAATATAAGAATTAATTGGAGAAATAGTCATTTTTTTCTCCGTTTTTTATTTATTATACCAAAAATTATCCAAATTTTCCAGCTATATAATCTGCTGTTCGTTTTTCTTTTGGATTTAAGAAAATTTGTTCAGTTGGTCCAAATTCTATAAGCTCTCCTAAATACATAAATGCTGTATAATCACTAACCCTGCTTGCTTGTTGCATATTATGAGTCACTATTGCAATAGTAACTTTATCTTTAAGTTTTGCTACTAATTCTTCAATAGCAATAGTAGATATTGGGTCAAGCGCACTTGTTGGTTCATCCATTAAAAGTACTTCTGGCTCTACAGCAATTGCTCTTGCAATACAAAGTCTTTGTTGCTGTCCTCCACTAAGTCCTCTTGCGTCATCTTTTAATCTATCTTTTACCTCATCCCACAAAGCTGCACCCTTCAACGCTTCTTCTACTTTTTCGTCAAGTAAATTTTTATTTTTTTTACCCATAAGTCTAAGACCATAAGCAATATTATCATAAATACTCATAGGAAATGGTGTTGGCTTTTGGAATATCATACCTACTCTTTGACGAAGCTTTATAAGTTCATTTTCTTTTTTATATTCAAGTATATTTTCCATTTCACCTGTCTCAAAATTTTTAAGTAAAATTTCTCCTTCATATTTATTTCCAGGATATAAATCATGAATTCTATTAAGACTTCTAAGAAGTGTAGATTTACCGCATCCACTAGGACCAATGAGTGCTGTTACTTTTTTTTCATAAATTGGCATATTAATATTTTTTAAACTTGGCTTACTTGCTCCTGCATATGTAAAATAAAAATTTTTTATATCCATTACTTTATCTAATGTTTGCTTATTTTCTTCATTAAACGATTTCATTTTTTATCCTTTACAATATATCTTCCAGCTAAATTTATTAATAAAACAAAAAATGTCAAAATAAAAGCACCTGCCCACGCAATATCTACAAGATGTTTATCTGGCATTGTAGCAAGGTTATAAATTGCAACTGTCAAGCTTGGAAATTCTTCATTAAGATTTATTGTAAAATATTGAGAGTTCCCACTAGTAAAAAGTAATGGAGCAGTTTCTCCTATAATTCTTGCAAAAGCTAAAAGTAATCCTGTCATAATTCCTACTTTTGCAGCTTTAATAATAATATCAAAAATAACTCTATATTTTGGTGCTCCTATTGCAACACCTGCTTCTCTGAGTTCTTTTGGAACAAGTCCTAACATATCATCAGTAGTTCTTACCACAATTGGAAGCATAAGAATTGCCAAAGCCACAGCACCAGCCCATCCATTCATATGCCCAATTGGATTTACTAAAATAGCATATACAAAAGTCCCTATTACAATTGATGGAGCAGACATCATTACATCACTTAAATTTCTAATAAATGAAGCAAATTTATTATTAAATGAATATTCTTGCAGATAAATACCAGCAATCATACCAATAGGCACTCCAATAACAACAGCAATTAAGGCTAAAATAAATTGTCCAACAAGTAAATTTCTAAGCCCATTATCTACCAAATCATGAGTAAAAATATAAAGATTTATAGATTTTACTCCTTTAATAGTTAAAGTAATTAAAATCCAAAATAAAAATATAAGCCCTAAAATTGCAGCAAGAGTAGAAAGAGCTAAAATAATTTTATTAATTATAAGTCTCATTTTTTATCCCTTAGAAAATAAAATTTAGCAAAAGAGATTACAATAAATGAAATAACAAATAAAATCAATGCTAAATAAAAAAGTGCTGCAAGACTAAGTCCACTGCTTTCTGCAAAGTTATTTGCCAAAACTACAGGAATTGATACTGTTGGGTCTGTAAGTTTGTGAGGAAAATTAAACACTCCCCCAATTACAAATGCAACTGCCATTGTTTCACCAAGAGCACGCCCTAGTGCTAAAATCATACTTCCAACAATTCCCTTTTTTGCATATGGAAAAATTACATCTTTTATAACTTCAAATTTAGTAGCTCCCATAGCATAAGCTGATTCTTTTAAAACATTTGGAGTTGTTTTCATACTATCTCTTGTTAAACTTGCCATAAAAGGAATAATCATAACTCCCAAAACAAGCCCTGCTACAAGTAAATTTACACTACTTCCACCAAAAATTTTGGCAATAAAAGGGCCAAAATAAAAAAGTCCCCACATTCCATAAATAATACTTGGAATTGCGGCAAGAAGCTCAATTGCTATTCCTACAGGTTTTGAAATAGAAGGAGGAGCTATTTCTGCCAAAAATATAGCAATACCCATAGCAATTGGCACAGCAAAAGTCATTGCTATAAGAGTTGATAGGATTGTACCTACAATTGGAACAAGTCCTCCATAAACAACATCTGACTTCTGTTCTTCTGAAGGTGAAAGAGCTCCTATAGCAGCTAAAACATCGTCATCTTCTACATTAATACCACCAACTTCTGAATTAGCAGTATTATTAGCAACATTTGGCGTATTGTTTTTTTGAACAGTAACGCCCCATCTTGGATCAACTAAAAAATGAAGACCATACTTTTCAATTGCAGGTTTTGCCTCAATATACAATACGACAAATATTGCAGATAAAATTAAAAGAATAGTAGAAGCACTTAATTGAGAGAGAGTCTTAAAAATTTTCTCCATTTACTGCCTTTAAAAATTATTAATTGTAATTCTAAAAAAATAACAAGAGGATTTCAAGTCCTCTTAATTTAAAGGAGCTACTCCTTTTTCTTCCCAATATTTTCTAATCATTGCTTTTACATTTGATGGAAGTGGAATATATCCTAAAGAACTAGCCATTTTATCTCCATTTTTATATGCCCAATTAAAAAATGTTGTAACTTCTTTATCTTTATTTACCTTTTCTTGAGGTATTAAAATAAATGTAGCTGCAATAATTGGATATCCATGTTTTGGATAAGCAATTACTTTATAAAAATCTTTTTTAGGATCAAATCCTGCAAATTTAGCACCTTCTGAGAAATTTTTTGGAGTTGGAGCATAAAATTTTCCATCACTTCCTTGAATAGTAGCCATTTCTAAATGATTTTTAAGAGCATCTGCATAATCTACATATCCAATTGAATATGGATTTGTTTTAATTGCAGCACTAACTCCAAAATTTCCTTTTCCAGCTATTCCTCTTCCTTGAGCATCTGTTGGCCAATTTATTAATTTTCTAGCTCCATAATATTTTCTCCATGTAGGGCACATTTTGCTTAAATAATAAGTAAAATTAAAAGTAGTTCCTGATTTATCACTTCTATGAACAAAAATTATTTTTTTATGAGGAAGTTTTTCATCTGGATTATATTTTACAATCACAGGATTATCCCAATATTTTATTGTTCCAAGCACAATACCTTTTATAGCAGCTTCACTTAATTTTAAATGATGAACTCCAGGAATATTATATCCTAATACAATTCCTCCAACTACTGTTGGAAATTGATAAAGTTTTGCAATTTTTAATACTCTTGGACTTAAAGGTTTATCACTTCCTCCAAAATCCACATGTCTTTGAGCAACTTCTTTAATACCAGTTCCAGAACCTGTCCCTGTATAATTTACTCTATTACCTGTAGCATTATAAAAAGCTGAAATCCATTTTTTATATACCGGATATGGAAAAGTAGCACCTGTTCCATTAATTGTCCAAGCAAATGTACTAACTGCTGCTAATGTTAAACCTGCAATAAATTTTTTCATTTCATCTCCTTATTAAATTTTTCAAAATTATAAAAAAATAAAATAACAAAACAATAACATTTCATTTCTTTTATTTTTCGTTAAATATTATATAATAATTAAAAAAAAGGAAATAATATGTTAATAGAAAAACAACTTAATAAGTTAAATGAAAAATTTTATAAATATGTATGTGCAATTGAAGAGTCTTTACAAAAAAAAGAATTAACCGATGAATTTTTTTTAATTGATTTAAAAGAATTTGATAATGAAATTATTAAAGTATTAGCACTCTCTCATCCACAAGGAGAATTTCTAAGACAAACAATTGCTTTTTTAAAAATTACATCGTTTCTTTATAAAATAAAAAAAGCTGTAAAAAGTTTTATTAAAAAATATAAATTTAAAAATGACAAAATTGATGCTTTATATCAAAATGCATTAAGTTCAATTACTACTTTAAAACTTGCAATAAAAAGCGAAAATATAGAGGATGCTTATTCTACTATTATAAGTTATGAAAAAATAGCAGATGAAATTTATAAAGATTTGGTAAAAGATATTAAAAAAATAGATGATATTGATGAAATTTTAAAAACTTTGAATATTGCAAAAAAACTTGAAAGAATTACAGATTCTGTAAAAACAATCGCAAAATATCTTCTTTTTGCAAAAGAAGGACTTGATATATAAAGGTTGAAAATGTTAATTGGAATAATTGAAGATGAAGAAGATTTATTAGAACTTTTAGAATTTAATCTACAGCAAGAAGGTTATGATGTAGTAGGATTTTTAAATACAAAAAAAGTTAAAGATTTTATTATGGAAGAAAATCCAGACCTTTTAATAGTAGATAGAAATCTCCCTCATGTTGAGGGAAGTTCTTTTATTAAAGAATTAAAAAAAGAAGGTTATGATATACCTGTAATTTTCTTAACTGCCAAAAATTCTCAAGAAGATATTTTGCAAGGATTTGAAGCTGGAGCTGATGATTATATAACTAAACCTTTTAGTATGGCAGAACTTAAAGCACGAATTAAAGCCGTTTTGAAAAGAAATAAAAAACTTTCAAACTTTATTTCTTATAAAAACTATAAGTTAGACTTAGAAAATAAAATTTTACAAATTGAAAATGAAAAGATTGATTTAACAAATAATGAATTTAATCTCTTAAAACTATTTTTTGAAAATCCAAAAAGAGTAATTACAAGAGAAGAGATTGCTGAGATTTTGGAAATAAGTGAAAAAAGCGTAAATGTTGCAGTAAATAGATTAAATCATAAAATAAATTTATTAAAAGCAGTAAGAGGAGTAGGATATAAACTTGATTAAAAAATTTTTTTGTAAAAAAGAGACAAAAGAGATAGAAAAACTAAAAAAAGAGTTAAAAATTTTAAAAAAAGAAAATAAAAAATTAAAAATTCAAAATTCTTTTAAAGA
>JALVUH010000136.1 GCA_027035735.1 Nautiliaceae bacterium | reverse complement strand
AATACTTATGCCCCTTTTTCTACCCTAAAAATTTTATATGAAGAAGCTCTTAAATTACCTGATGTAATAGGACTTAGTATTGGAACAAGAACAGATAGTATTACTGATGAAACTTTAAATTATTTAAAAGATTTAAGCAAAGACTATGAAATATGGGTTGAATATGGAATTCAAAGCTCAAATGATGAAACCTTAAAAAGAATAAATAGAGGACATGATTTTAAAAATGTAAAAGAGACTATTAAAAAAACAAAAGATTTAGGTCTTAATGTTTGCGGACACTTGATTTTTGGACTTCCAGGAGAGAGCCAAAAAGATATGCTAAAAAGTGTAGAAGATTCTATATCATTAAATATTGATTCTATTAAATTTCATCCTTTATATGTTACTGATAATACTTTACTTGCACTTGAATATAAAAAAGGAGAGTTTATTCCTATAAGCGAAGAAGATTATATTGATACTTTAATAAAAGCTATAAAAATGCTACCAGAAAATATCTCAATTCAAAGAATGAGTGCAGGAACAAAAAATTTACTTGCACCCACATGGTGCAAAGATAAATCACTTCAAATGAGCCATATTCATAAAGCTCTTATAAAAGCTGGAATAAAACTATAAATATTCAAGCCACATTGGCAAAAATTTTTGTGCTTTTTTTATAGTGGTAGTAGGTCCGTGTCCTGGAAGTATTCTTTTATCATAAGAAATAGTTAAAAATTTTTTTATTGATTCTTTCATCTTTTGAGAATCACTATATGGAAAATCAACTCTTCCTATACTTCCATCAAAAATAAAATCTCCACTAAACATATTATCGCCAATTTCAATCGTAATACTTCCTGGTGTATGTCCTGGGAAATGCCTTATTTTAATATCATAATCACCTATTTTATATTCACCCTCTTTTATTAAAAAATCTGGCTTACTTTTTGGAGGATTATATCCAAATGGATCATTTTGTAAAAAGAAAGCATCATCTTTATGGATATAAATTGGAATATTGTAATAATCTTTAACTTTTTGATTATCCCAAACATGGTCAAAATGACCATGTGTATTAATTATAGCAATTGGTTCTTTTACATGTTCTTTGACAAAATCAAATGCTCCAATTCCTGGATCAATTATAATTTTTCTATCTACTATGTAACAATTTGTATAAAACTCTCCACAAGGTTTAACTAAAATCTCCATCAACTAGCCTTTGCAAAAGTTATTGCTCTTTTTTCTCTTATAACATTGACTTTGATTTCACCTGGAAAATTCACTTCTTCAGAAATTCTTTTTGCAATTTCTCTACTTAAAAGATATGCTTCATCATCGCTTATTAAATCAGCCTCTACTATAACTCTAATCTCTCTTCCAGCATTCATAGCATATGCTTTAATTACACCTTCAAATGAAGTAGCAATATCCTCAATTGCTTTTACTCTTTTTAAAAATGCCTCAAGAACTTCTCTTCTAGCACCTGGTCTAGCAGCAGATAAAACATCTGCACTACATACAGCTGCAGCTTCTACACTCTTTGGCTCTTCATGTCCATGATGAGCCTTTATAGCATTAAGCACTACTTCTGGTTCACCATATCTTTTACAAATATCATATCCCAAACTTACATGATCTCCACCAATTTCATGTGTTAGAGCTTTTCCTATATCATGAAGTAATCCTGCTCTTTTAGCTAAAATCTCATCTCCTCCCATCTCAGCAGCCATAATTCCTGCAAGATGTGCAACTTCTAAAGAGTGTCCTAAAGCATTTTGACCATAACTTGCTCTATATCTAAGTCTTCCTATCAATTTCACAATTTCAGGATGTATATTAGCTCCAGCCAATCCCAAATCTACTAAAATATCTTCACCCTCTTTTTTTACTTTCTCTTCAAATTCCTCTTCTACTTTTTTATAAACTTCTTCAATCCTTGCAGGATGAATTCTTCCATCTTCTATAAGTCTTTTTATAGTTTCAACTGCAATTTGTCTTCTATAAATGTTAAAACTACTAACAGTAATAATACCTGGTGTCTCATCTATTATAATGTCACAACCAGTAACCATTTCTAAAGCTTTTATATTTTTACCTTCTTTTCCAATAATCCTACCCTTCATTTCATCATCACCAATAGGCACAACATTTATAAGTCTCTCTCCTGCAAATTCTCCTGCATACCTAGTTGTAGCTTGAGCAATAACATAATTTGCTTTCTTTTGAGCATTTTCCTCAGCTTCTTTTAAAATTTTTCTTGTTAGATGTGCTACATCTTCTCTTAAACTCTCTTCTGTTTTTTTAAGAAGCAAATCTTTTGCCTCTTCTTTTGTCATACCTGCTATATTTTCTAAATATTTTTGAACTTCTTCAAGTTTTTGTTTATAAAGTTCTTTTTGTTTTTGAAGTAAAATCTCTTCTTTTTCAAGCTCTTTAAGTTTTTTTTCAGCTTCTTTTTCTTTTTGAATATGATTTTGAATAATTTGCTCTATTTCATTTTCTTTTTTAAGAATTTCATTAAGCTTATTTTCATACTCTTTTTCAAGTTCAAGTTTTTGAATTTCATAAGAATTTTTTGCTTCAAGTTCAAGTTCTTTTGATTTTGCTTTTGCTTGTTCTAAAATTTTTTCTGCTTCATGTTCAATTGCTTTTGCTTTTGCTTTTGCATTTGCTAGATAAATTTCATATTTACTCTTATCAAGTTTTTTTGCTATGAAAAATCCCACGAGAAGCGAGATAGAAATAGCGAGAATTAATTCTATTATCACCATTTTTACTCCTTACTTTAAAACTTATATATTCATCTGCTTTGATATCAAATTTATCTGTTATTTTCTCTTTTGAAATACATGGTTTTAATTGCACAAATACAATTTTTGGTCTATATTTTAGATTTGCAAAAAATCTATCATACATACCTTTTCCAAATCCTACTCTTTTAAAAGAGCTATCCATTCCTATAATTGGAACAATTGCCAAATCAATCTTGGCTAAGGTTTTATTTTTATTGAGAGGTTCAAGAATTGAAAACTTTTTTTTCTTTAAAGGTAAAGCATATTTTACCATCTTAAAGCTTAAATCTTCCATAAATGGAACATAAATTTCTTTATTTTCTCTTCGTAATCTATTAATTAAGCTTTTAATATCTACTTCATTGCCTAAAGGAATAAAAAGAAGAATTCTTTTATGTTTTTTTGCTAGCTTATATAGCTGATTAGAGATAATTTTCGAATAATAATATCTATTGTGTTTATTTATTTTTAGACATTTTTTTCTAAATTCTTTTTTCATTTAATTCCTTTTGCTACAATTTCATCAAAGGAGATTTATGAGATATATTATTTTAATTTTAATATTTTTTTTTATTGGATGTAATCACAAAACAAAAAATACTACTGAAATTAATAATACCAAAGAAATCAATATTTCTAAAGAAAAAAAAGTAAACTTAAAACAAAATACCAAAACAATCAATATTGGAAATATTTCATTAAAATTTAAAAACAATAAATTAATATATCCAGATAAAAAAACCATTTTACTTTTTTATAGAAATGATTTTTATTCTAAAGAACAAGCAAGAATTTTAAATAAATTAAACGTAAAATTTTATAAAACTCAAGATAAATTTTTAGAAAAATATTTTAATATTAACTATTATCCAACAATAGTAATTCTTGATAAAAATAAAACCATTAAATTTGAAAATTTTACACCATATGAAATATTAAAAACAGAAGGATTTTAAATGTTTGGATTTATAAAAAAAAGCCTTAACAAAACAAAAGAAGCTATAAAAAATGTAGTAGGTATAGAAAAAAAAGAAAAACTGCCAAAAGATTTATTAGAAGAAGCTTTAATTGAAGCAGATATTGATTATGATTTAGTTGAAAAAATAGTAGATAAATTACCAAATGAAGTAACTAAAGAAAAACTAAAAAAAGAGCTTGAAAAAGTTTTTAATGTTCCTGATGCAAAACTTGAAATCAATGATAAACCTTATGTAATTTTAATTATTGGAGTAAATGGAGCTGGAAAAACTACAACTATTGCAAAACTTGCATATAAATTCAAAAAAGATGGTAAAAGTGTAATTTTAGGAGCTGCTGATACATTTAGAGCAGCAGCAATTGAACAACTAAATAAATGGGCAGAAATTTTAAATATTCCAATTGTTAAAACAAAACAAGGGCATGACCCAGCGGCAGTCACATATGACACAATAGCAAGTGCAAAAGCAAAAGGAATTGATATAGCTTTAATAGATACTGCTGGAAGACTTCATAATAAAATTAACCTACAAAATGAACTTAAAAAAATAGTAAATGTAGCAAAAAAAGCATATGAAAATGCACCTCATAAAATTCTTTTAATTATTGATGGAACTCAAGGAAGCAGTGCAATAAATCAAGCAAAAGTTTTTAATGAAGTTGTAGGAGTTGATGGTATTATAATTACAAAACTTGATGGAACTGCAAAAGGAGGAAGTTTATTTAGTATAGTTAATGAACTACAACTTCCTATTTATTATGTAGGAGTTGGAGAAAAACCTCAAGATTTAGTAGAATTTAATAAAGAAGAATTTATTGAAGGGATTTTAGAGGGACTTTATAGTGAATGATATAATCTTTTACTTTGGTAGTTTAATACTTATTTCTATTTTTATATATTTAGCTTATATAAAATTTAAAGATTTTCCTGAAATTGATTTAAAAGAGCATAAATGGATAATTTTACTTTATATTTTTTTATTAGTATTTGCAATAATTGTATGGAGAATTATATATTTGGTTATAAAAGTAAATTTATTTGAAATAACAAAATATAATCAAATAATTCAAAGAGTAACAAATGGCTAAAAAAAAGAGTATTTTTGAATGTATAGAGTGTGGATATAAAAGTGCAAAATGGATGGGTAAATGCCCTGCTTGTGGAAGTTGGGAGAGTTTTGTAGAAGTAAGCGAAAATAAAACTAAGACATCTTCAACTAAACCTTCAAAAATATTAAAATTTGATGAAATAGAAAAAGAAGAAATAGAAAGATTTTCAAGCAATGATGATGAACTGGATTTAGTTTTAGGAGGGGGTATAGTTCCTGGTAGTTTAGTATTAATTGGAGGAAGTCCTGGGGTTGGAAAATCCACTTTAATGCTAAAACTTGCTGGAAATATTGACAAAAAAGTGCTTTATGTAGCAGGAGAAGAGTCCCCTGGACAAATCAAAATTAGAGCTGATAGACTTGGAATAAATAATAAAAATCTTTTTCTTATGCCAGAAATTGTAGTTGAAAATATTATAGAAGAGATAAAAAAAGGATACGATTTAGTAATAATTGACTCAATTCAAACAATTTATTCTCAAAATTTAACCTCAGCCCCAGGAAGTGTAAGCCAAGTTAGAGAAGCTACATTTGAGCTTATGAGAATTGCAAAAGAAACAAAAACTCCAATTTTTATTATAGGCCACATAACAAAAGAAGGTTCAATTGCAGGACCAAGAGTACTTGAACATATGGTGGATACTGTTTTGTATTTTGAAGGAGATGCTTCTCGTGAGCTTAGAATTCTAAGAGCTTTTAAAAACCGCTTTGGCTCAACTAGTGAAATTGGTATTTTTGAAATGACAAAAAATGGACTTGTTAGTGCAAAGAATAAATCTTTTTTCTCCAAAAAACCACTTCCTGGAAGCGCTATTACAGTAATTTTAGAAGGCACTCGTCCAATTGTTTTAGAAGTTCAAGCATTAGTAAGTGAGAGTTATTCTATTCCCAAAAGAAGTGCAACTGGATTTGATTTAGCAAGACTTAATATGATTTTAGCTCTCTTAGAAAAAAAATTAAATTTACCTCTAAATCAATATGATGTATTTGTAAATGTAACAGGTGGAATCAAAATAAATGAACCTGCAGCAGATTTAGCAATAATAGCTGCAATTGTAAGTTCTTTTAGAAACAGACCTATAAGTAAAGAGAGCGTATTTATTGGAGAAGTTAGCCTTGTAGGAGATATTAGAGATGTACCAGGACTTGAACAAAGAATTAAAGAAGCTGCAAATCTAGGATTTAAAAAAGCAATAGT
>JALVUH010000135.1 GCA_027035735.1 Nautiliaceae bacterium | reverse complement strand
CTAAAATCTCTTTTTTTTCTTTGCTTGAAGTAAATCTATCAAGTTTTGCTATTTTTATGTTAGTATCTTTAAATCTTTCTTTAAAACTTTCATAGTGTTGATTTGCTAAAATAGTCGTTGGAGCAATTACTGCTACTTGATAGCCACTATTTGCTACAATATAGCTTGCCACCATCGCAACTTCTGTTTTACCAAATCCAACATCTCCTGTAAGGAGTCTATCCATTACTTTTGTTTTAAAATCTTCTATAATCTCTTCAATAGCTTTTTTCTGGTCTGGCGTGTGAATGAAAGGTGCTTTTTTTATAAACTCTTCAACCCCATCAAATTGTAGTTTTATTGGCTCAATTACTTCTCTTTTTGCTGCAAGTTTAATAATATCAGCAGCAATAGCAAAGACTTTTTCTTTTACTTTAATTAATTTTTTAGCAAAAGTTCCTTTTCCAAGCCTGTCAAGAGTAGGAACTACTCCACCGGGTGCAATGTATCTTTCTATCTTTTCAAGATTTTCTACAGGCAAAAGCAATTTATCATCATTTGCATACAGAATTTCGGCAAACTCTCCTGTTTTGCCAAGAACTTCCATTCTTTTAAGTCCATTAAACTTTCCTATCCCGTGAGTTTCATGAACTACAAAATCACCCTTTTTAAGCTCCTCTAAAAATAATTCACTTCTTTTTCTTTTTTCAAATTCAGGCGGATTAAGTGAAATAATTATTTTATCAGGACAAATTATATTAACTCTAGCATCGCTTTCTATCCACTTAACAAGTGGTTTATTAAATTTCACAAAATCTAAAATATCAGCTTGTTTTAGTAAAACTTCATTTTTAGCTAGAATCTCTATACTTTTGCCTTTGTGAAGTTCTAAAAATTCTTTTAAATTACTAATTTTTAAATCTTTACACTCTTTAGCTTCAGGAATAATAGGAGCTTGTAAAACAAAAGGGTTAATTTCTTTATGAAACTCTTTATACTCTTCAATCTCCCCAGTTAAATCATTTGTAAGATAAAAGTTATCTAAATAATCTCTTTCTAGATACCAAAATCCAAGTGAATAGAAATCTTTATAAAAAGTAGCATACTTACTTTCTCTAATTTTCTCTTCTATTTCTTTATACTCCTCTTCATCAAGTCCGGCAATTGCTGGAATTATTGTAAATTCATCAGTTTCTTCAAGACTTTTTTGAGTAGTCTCATCAAAAATTCTAATACTCTCAATCTCAACATCAAATAAAGATATCCTAAAAGGCTTATCATAATTTATTGGCCAAATATCAATAATATCGCCTCTTATACTCATCTCACCTTTTTCACTAACAATATCTACATTCTCATATCCCCAGTAAAATAATTTCTTTTTAAATTCATCTAAATTAAGCTCATCACCAATTGAAACTTTAAAATCTTTATAGTATCTTTTAACAGGAAGTTTTTTCAAAATTGTGCTGTAAGGAGAGATAAAATAAGCTCCTTTATAAAATTTATAAAGTGCATTATTTAGCTCAAATATTTCATTTCTAAAACTCCTTAAATCATCCCCTAAAACAGCCCTAAAATCTGGAAAAACACTAAAAGGAATATTTAAATATTTATAAACTTCTTTAATTTCAAGTGCATCTTTATTTGAATTTGTAACAATTGAAGCTTTTTTATCTTTTAAAAATTCATATATTTTTGCTTGCATAATACTCCTTCAAAAACTCCTCAACCACACTAAAACTCCCAAAAACAAGCATTGGCTTTTTAATTTCACTAAATTCTTCTACTTCAATTCCTAAACTATTAGCTACTTTTTTAATGTTTTCTTTATCTTCAATTCTAGGATTTTTTACATCTATTAAATAGAGTTTATTAATTTTTGGTTTTAATATTTTTAAGATTTCTTTGTAGTTTTTGTCTTTATAAGTGTTATAAACTAAATTAACTTTTTTTTCTAAATTATTAACTATTGCTTTTGCTGCTAGAGGATTATGACCTACATCTATCCACAAATCCTCTTCAATCTCTTCAAATCTACCTTTAAGAGTTAAATCATCAATATCATTAATATCAAATTTAATTCCCTCTTTTTTTAAAAAACTCATTGCTAAAAGATAATTATCAAAAAGAAAAGAAGCGAATTTAAAGTTATTTTTAAGCTTTTTTATCTCTTCATAGTCAAAAAAATCTTTATAATAATAAAAGATTTTCCCTACATTTTCCATTTTACATTTTACATTTTCAATATTATGAATCTGTTTGCCAATTATCGCCTCTTTATCAATACTTTTAAGTTTTGTAGAAGCAATTTCACTTATGCTGTTTCCTAAAAAATCCTGATGGTCATGATCTATTGTAGTAATTAGACTTATCTTTTTATCAAAAACATTTGTAGCATCAAATTCCCCACCAAGTCCAGCTTCCATTATAACAAAATCAAGTCCCTCAAAACTTAAAGCCGCTAAAAGCGTAGTATATTCAAAATAGCTAAGTTCATCTAATAATTTACTTGGTAAATACTTTTTTAACTTCTGATGAGCTTCTTCTAACTTTTCATCACTAATATCTTCTCCATTTATCCAAATTCTTTCATTGAATTTTAAAATATGTGGAGAAGTATAATGTCCTACTTTAAAGCCTCTTTTCAAAAGGGTATGAGCTAAAAATCTACCAGTACTTCCTTTTCCATTTGTACCTACTATATGGATTACAGGATTTAATTTTATTTTATCTTTAACATAAGAAAAAGCTCTTGGCATTCTTAGATAATCTATCTTTTTATAAAAAAGTGGCTTTGAATTTAAAAATTTATCTACTTCCATTTTTAATTTTCACCTTTACACTCATCATCTGCACACACTCTATTTCTTCCACTTCTTTTAGCTAAGTATAGTCTCTCATCTGCTTTTTTAAGAAGCTCTTCTTTAGAAGAAACTTCATTTCTACTTGCAACACCAGCTGAGACTGTTACTTTAATTCTTGTATTTTTATACATAAATTTTGTTTTTTCTATAATTTGTCTTAATTTTTCAGCAAATTTATATGCTCCTTCTTTATCAGTATTCGGCAATATTGCTACAAACTCTTCTCCTCCAAATCTACCTATAGTATCAACATCTCTAGCATACCTTCTAAAAAGAAGTCCTAAAGATTTAAGTATAACATCTCCAGCATCATGCCCATAAGTATCGTTTATATTTTTAAAATGATCAATATCAAAAAAGACTATTGAATAATTAGTTCCATACCTTTTATAAGCATTTTCTTGTTTTTTAAGTTCATCTTCAAGGGCTTTTTTATTAGCGATATTTGTTAAAAAGTCAGTTTTAACTTCTTTTTGAAGTTTTTTTACTTTTTTCTCAAGTGCTTTAATTTTGGCTTTTAATTTTTCTATCTCTTCATCTTCTTTTCTCATTTCAAAAACAAATTCATCTATTTCTTTATCTAAAGAAGTTGCAATTACTAAAAGTTTTTCTTTAATACTCTCAAAATTTTCTTCACCTTGTCTCCAATTTTGAAGTTCTACTTTTATCTTTTTAATTTCAGTAGAAGAATCACCACTTTTTTGAAGTATTTTTAAAATTTTAATAGAAAGTCTCTCAGCAATCTGGTCTAAATCTTTTAATTTTTTTTTGAGCTCTTCTTTATCAAGCTTAATTCTTTTATTTGTTAAAAATACTAAATCATCTGCAAAAGCTTGAGTTAAAATAATATTTGGGTCTGTTTTTAGCTGTCTTTTAAGAGCTGCTATTTCATCTGACATAAATGGAGCATAACTTGGAGTAAGTGTATAAATAATAGCATCTACAAGATGTGATAAATCAACCTCATTATTTTCTACCTTTTTAATTAAAGCTTCAATTATCTCAAGTGCATCTTTTGAATTGATTCCTGCGACCTTTGCTCCATGATTAATAATAGAATCATCAAAACTATCTAAAAATTCTATCCATTCTGTTCTTAATTTTTCCCATTCTTTAGAATCCATATAAGGTTTTAAAAAATCTAAATGTTTAATTGCAATTTTTTGTGAAGTGACAATTGGTAAAATAGCAATTACATCCAAAGCTCTTTTAGTATATAAAAAAAGCTGATTAAGATTTTCTTTTTCTTTATCTGCATTTTCCCTATTTAAATAATTTATTAAAAACACCACTAATTCATCTAAATTTTTTATATTATAATTTTTTGCAATAACTTGATATTTTTTATCTAACTTTGATAGAAATTTTGCTACTTTATTGCAATCTTCTATAATAACTCCAGCTTCTCTTGCTAATTTACAAAAAACTTCTTCATATTCTTTTGGAGTAAAGATATAGTTATCTTTTTTAAAATGAAGTAATGCTTTTTTTGCAATATCTTTTATTGTCATTTTGTTGCTCCATCTTTTGCTATTAATGCAAATAATTTATTAAGTGCATTTATACTAGCATTTTTGTAAGCATTTAATTTAGCTTCATCATTTAATACACCTTGAGACTCAACTTTGAAATCATATGTTCCACTTACACTATAATGTCTTTTTTTTCCATTTTTATCAACTATATTTACAGATAAATTAACTCTACTTCTATAAATAGAAGGATATCCATTTTCATCATAATCCAAAACTGTTAAAGAAGAATAATTAGGAATTATTATCATAGTACTATCACAATTATTATCGCAAACATTTGCACCCAAAAGGGTATATACGGCATCATTTACAGCATCTTTTAAAAAAATAGTCTCTCTTGGATTTTCAATATCAATTTTTACGATAGGTTTTATGTTACTGCCAAGAAGTTTTTTTTGATATATAGTACTTGGCTTATATCCGCATGCAAAAAATAAAAAAGGAATAAGAAAAAAAATTTTTTTCAAAATTATCCCTTAACGACTATATTTACAATTCTACCAGGTACAAAAATCTCTTTAATTATCTCTTTTCCTTCAATATATTTAGATACAGCCTCTTTTGCTTTTTCTAAAATTTCATCTTTACTTGCATCTGCACTAACGCTAATCTCTGCTCTTTTTTTACCATTTACGCTTACAGGATAATTAATTTCATCTTTTTTAAGAGCCTCTTCATCAATTTTTATATCTTTAAAATTCTCTAAATCAAAATATTCTTTAGAAATTTCATGTGTAATATGAGGAATAATTGGCTCAAGTACATTCATAAGTATCCAATACCCTTCAGTATATACATCTTGATTATCTATTTTATTTAAAGCATTAAGAGCTTCCATGCTGCTAGCAATCAATGTATTAAATGCAAATGTTTTTTCATATGTCTCTTTAGCTCTTTTTAATGTTTCATAAACTTTTCTTCTTGCTTCTTTTTCATCTTTATTTAGTTTAGAAGAATCAATTTTTGGTAATTCTTTAGTTTTTTTACACTTACTTGCATTAGCATAAAGCCTACTTAAAAATCTATAAGCTCCCTCAACTCCACTATCACTCCATTCAAGCTCTTGTTCTGGTGGTGCTGCAAATAGTATAAATAGTCTTGCTGTATCTGCTCCATATTTTTCTACTATCTCATCTGGGTCTACTACATTTCCTTTAGATTTGCTCATTTTAGCACCATCTTTAAGTACCATTCCTTGAGTAAGTAGCCTAGCAAATGGTTCATCTACACTTACATATCCAAGGTCTCTTAACGCTTTTGTAAAAAATCTAGCATATAATAGATGAAGTATTGCATGTTCTATCCCACCAATATATTGATCAACTGGCATCCAATATTTTTCATCTTCTTTTCTAAACGGAACATTAGGATATTTATGAAAATCCGTTACATATCTAAACTGATACCAGCTACTCTCAACAAAAGTATCCATTGTATCAGTTTCTCTAATAGCATCTGAGTTACATTTTGGACATTTTGTATATTTCCAAGTTGGATGATTTTCAAGTGGATTTCCACTTCCTGTAATTTCTACATCATCTGGAAGAGTAATTGGAAGATTTTCTATTTTTTCTGGAACTATCCCACATTTAGGACATTTAACAAAAGGAATTGGCGCTCCCCAATATCTTTGACGACTTATTCCCCAATCTCTAAGACGATAATTAATTTCTTTTTTACCAATTCCCATCTCTTCAAATTTCTTAATAATAGCTTCTTTTGCCTCAGTATTTTTCATTCCACTAAATTCCCCAGAATTTATTAAAATTCCCTCACCTGTATAAGCTTTGCTTTCATCAATTTCTCCATTTTCTGGTTTAATTACCCATTTTATTGGAAGATTATATTTTTTTGCAAATTCAAAATCTCTCTCATCATGAGCTGGAACTGCCATTACAGCACCGCTTCCATACTCAACCAAAACAAAGTTAGCAAGCCATACTGGCACTTTTTCGCCAGTTAAAGGATGAACTACATCAATTCCCAGATAAACCCCTTCTTTTTCCATTGCTTGTCTATCTTTTGGAAGGATAGAGCGGATATGTCTTACTTTTTTTTCTGTCTCTTCGTCTAATAGCTTATTTTCAAGCATAAAATCAACTATAGGATGTTCTGGTGCTAAAGCAGAATAAGTTACTCCATAAATTGTATCAGGTCTTGTTGTAAAAACTTCATATCCATCAAATTTATTTTTTAATTTTTCTTTACTTTCATCAGTTAAATCAAATTTAAATTTAAGTCCAGTGGATTTTCCAATCCAATTTTTTTGCATAGTTAAGACACGCTCTGGCCATCCATCTTTTATTTTTTCCATATCTTGAAGTAATTCTTCTGCATATTTAGTAATTTTTATATACCATCCAGGAAGTTCTTTTATCTCTATTTCATTATCACATCTCCAACACTTCCCATCAATTACCTGCTCATTTGCTAAAACTGTATGACAATGCTCACACCAATTAACTTTTTGAGTGCGTCTCTCAAGCAGTCCATTTTCATACATTTTGATAATAAACTCTTGCTCCCATCTTGTATATTCAGGATCACTTGTAGCAAATTCTCTTGTTTTAGAAAAAGATAGACCTAACCTTTTTAATTCTTTTCTCATATAATCAATATTCTCATATGTCCATTTTTTTGGATGAACTCCATGTTTTATAGCAGCATTTTCAGCTGGCATTCCAAAGCTATCCCATCCTATTGGATGAAGAACATTATAACCTTTTTTTCTATAATATCTAGCTAAGGCATCTCCAATAGTATAGTTTCTAACATGCCCCATATGAATTCTTCCACTTGGATATGGAAACATTGAGAGGATATATTTTTTTGGTTTATCTTTTTCATCACTTGGCTCAAATGCATTTGTTTCATCCCAATGCTTTTGCCATTTTATCTCAATTTCAGCTGGTTTATATTCTCTCATTAATTCTCCTTACCAATCTATATCTTTTGATTTTGCTATTTCAATAAAACTTAAAATAATTGTTACAATATTTGCAATTAATGCTCCAATAGCCATAGCAACAGCTGCTTTTGTATCATGTTTAATTACATCATAAATAAAAGCCGGAATTAAGTGCAAATCTGCAACTAAACTTGCAGCAAAAAGTTCAGCCGCTACTATATTTCTAACTCCAATTTTAAGAAAAGTTGAAATTAAATTAAGACTTAAAGCAATAAAAAGTGCAACTTCATTTTGATCATACAAATATCCAGCTACAGAAGTTAAACTCATTAATTGAAAAAATACATAAACTACTTTTCCCCAATCCATTTTTATCCTTTATACAACTCCGCCTTGATACATTTTACGCATTCTCTCTTTTTCTTTCCTTCTTTTTTCTTTTTCAATAAGTTTTTTTCTATAATCATCAATATTAAATCCAAACCAAATAAGTAAAGGCGAAGCTATAAATATTGATGAGTATGTCCCAACTACTACTCCAACCAATAAAGTAAAACTAAATGGTCTAATAATTTCTCCTCCAAATACAAAAAGAGTAAATACAACAAAAAATACAGTTAATGAAGTTAAAACTGTCCTACTTAATGTTTTAGAAATTGCTTCATTAATTAACAATGCCAAATCTTTTATTTTAGATTGCATAATTTGTTCTCTAATCCTATCAAATACAACTATAGTATCATTTAATGAATACCCCATTAATGTCAAAATTGCGGCTAATACATCCAAATTTACTTCTACATGGAAAAAACTAACAGCTCCCATAGCAATTATTGTATCATGAAATAGAGCCAAAACACTGGCTATGGCAAATTTCCACTCAAATCTTATAGCCACATATATCAAAATACCAATAATTGCAAAAATTAATGCTTTTATACCTTTGTCTCTAAGCTCACTACCTACTTTAGCACCTACAATATCAACTCTTCTAATATCTACATTTCCAATAGGTTTTAAAAGTTTTTTAATCTCTATTCCTATATCCTTTTGTATACTAGGAGAAACTTTCTTTACACTCATTTTTATTAAAATTTCTCTAGGTGAACCAAATGTAGTAATAATAGCATCAGGAAATTCTTTTGATATATACTTTCTTACTTCTCCAATAGGTACAGGTTTTGGAAGTCTTACTTCTACTTCAATACCACCTTTAAAATCAATACCCCAATTAAAACCTTTTGTAAAAATTGAAAAAAGACTCAATATTATTAAAATTAGAGAAATTGAAATAAAAATTTTTCTTTTTCCCATAAAATCATAAATTTTATCTTGGCTAAAAAGTTCCATTTTATACCTTCATTCCAAAATGTTTTGGAGTTATTTTTTTCTTCGTATCTATTAAATATTGCCAAATTCCATGAGTACCAAGAATAGCTGTTAACATACTAGCTAAAATACCTATTGCCATAGTAATTGCAAATCCTTTAATAGGTCCAGTACCATACGCAAAAAGTGCAATTGCCGCAATTAATGTAGTAATATTAGAATCCAAAATCGCACTCATTGCATTTTTATAACCACCTTCAATTGCTACTTTTATTGGCTTACCTTCACGAATTAACTCTCTTATTCTTTCATTAATAAGCACATTAGCATCTACTGCCATACCAACTGTCAAAACTATACCTGCCATTCCAGGCAAAGTCAATGTAGCTCCAAAAATTGCCATAATAGCAATGATTAAAAATAAATTTGTAACAAGTGCAATATCTGCAATAATACCTGCTAAATTATAATACCAAGCCATAAAAATAACTACTATAATAAACCCACTAATTAATGCTATCATAGATTTTCTAATACTATCAGCTCCAAGACTTGCTCCAACACTTCTTTGTTCCAAAAGAACTACTGGAGCTGGAAGAGAACCACTACGCAAAGCAATTGCCAAAATATGAGCTTCTTCTGGACTTCCTACAGTAATTTGTCCACTTCCTCCTCCAATTCTCTCTTGAATAACAGGAGCAGAATATACTCTATTATCTACTACAATAGCAAGTCTTTTACCTACATTTTTACCTGTTACATCTGCAAAAATAGCTGCTCCTTGAGAGTTTAGAGTGAAAAATATTGCTGGTTGATTTGTTTTTTGAGTAAATCCAACAGTTGCATCCGTTATCATACTTCCATCAAGCACAGGAGGTGTTTTTAAAAGCCATAAATGTTTTGGATTATTTTTATCAGGAAGTAAAATATCTCCATATTTTGCCGCTTCTTTAGGAGTAGTAGCATGATGTTCATCATCAACTAAATAAAGTTCTAAATGAGCTGCTGATGAAATAAGTTTTTTAATTTCTCTTTTTTCTTTTTCTGTTTTAATTCCTGGAAGCTCTACTACAATTTTATCTTTTCCTTGTTGAGTAACACTTGGCTCTGCAAGTCCATATGCATCAAGTCTACTTCTAATAGTCAAAATAGCTTGTTTTAATGCTTCTTCTTTTATTTTTTGAATCTCTTTTGGAGTTAAAGAAATTGTATAAATAATACTTCCATTTTTAATTTGTTTAGAAACTTTTATACCTTTAAATTTTTTTAAAATTTCATCCATTTTTTTTGCATCATTTTTATCTATTAGTTCAAAACTCAATTTATCTTTTTGAATTTTTAAATTATCAATAAAAATATCTTCTTTTTGAGTTAAATATTTAATGGTAGAAGCAATAGTTTTGATTTTATTTTGAACTGCCGCTTCTCCTTTAACACCCAAGACCAAATACATTCCACCTTGCAAATCAAGCCCTAAAGTAACTTTTGGATTTTTACCTAGAAATGATGGAATAGTAAAAGCTATTCCAAATATTGTAGCTAAAATAAAAATTACAAGTCTATAATTAAGCTTTTTCATCATCATTTAGCTTTCTTGCAATAGCAGCTTTATCAATTCTAACTTCTACATCTTTAGAAATTCTAGCAACTATAGCATCAGGCTCATTTCTTATAACTTCTGCATAAATTCCACCTGTTGTTACAATTTTATCTCCCTTTTTAAGACTTTCTACCATAGCTTTATGTTTTTTTGCTTGTTTTTGTTGTGGTAAAATTACAAGCAGATAAAATATTATAAATAAAATAATAAGAGGTAATAGTGATGCAAGAACACTTGGTTGTTGATTCCCAGCCGCATATAAAAAATTCATTGTCTTCCTTTTTTAAAAGGAATTTTAACACAAATTTATTAACATTATCATTAATTATTGCTTTTTTTCTATCGCTTCCTATATATTTATACTCTTTAAGTGAAAATTTTTTTATCCAAATTATTAATTTTATTTTTATATTTTTAGGATTTTTACTTTTTCTTAATCAAAAACATTCATTTTTTTTAACTGGTTTTTTTATAGGAATATTTTGGTTTTGGTGGATTAGTCTTAGTTTTAGATATTATAACCTAACTTGGCTTATACCGTTTGTAATTTTTTTAATTGGAATAGGATATGGAATTATTTTTTGGGGATTAAATAAAATATTCACTTTTTTTAAATTTTCTATTTTTAATTTTTCATTATCTGTTTATTTGTGGGCTTTATTTATAATATTTGGATTTGATTATATTCGTCCATTTACATTTGATTGGCTAAAGCCAGAAGTATTACTTGCCACTACCTTTTTACTTCCTACAAAATTAATGCTTTTCATTTTTATATTCTCAATATTGCTTATTAATATAAGTCTTAAATATAAAAAAATTTTTAGAGGATTGGGATTTTTTTCTTTAATTTTAGGAATAATTTTATTACAAAAACCTCAAATCCCTATGCCAAATCTAAAAATAAACTTAATCTCTACTTATATTCCTCAAAACAAAAAATGGAACAAAAATTATATTCCCATTGAAATAAACAATAACTTTAAATATATTCAAACCTCTATAAAAAAACATTATGATGTAGTAGTTTTACCTGAGAGTGCATTTCCTTTGTTTTTAAATTTACATCCTTTTTTAATGCTAAAACTTCTAAATCTTTCTAAAAAAATAACAATAGTAACAGGAGCTCTTCATTACAAAAATAAAAAATTTTATAACTCAACTTATATTTTTGAAAATGGAAAAGTTAAAATTTTGGATAAACATGTTTTAGTGCCATTTGGAGAATATATTCCATTTCCTTTTTTTCAAAAAGAGATTAATAAAATTTTTTTTAATGGAGCAAGCGATTATAAAACTTCTAAAAAATTTGGAATTTTTAAGATTAAAAATTATAAATTTATAAATGCTATTTGTTATGAAGCTACAATTGAAAAATTATATACATTAAAACCTCATTATATTATTGCTATGAGTAATATGGCATGGTTTATGCCTTCAATTGCTCCTATCATCCAAAAATTACTTATAAAAGTTTATGCTATTAAGTATAAAAAAATAGTTTTTCATTCGCTAAATGGATACAAAAGTTACATTATAAAGGGATAAAATGAATATTTTTATATCAGCTAACAACACTGAATGTGGAAAAACATATACTACTTTAAAACTAATTAAAAAATTTAGCAAAATGGGATATAAAGTAGGAGTAATGAAACCTATTGAAACAGGAGTAAAGGATGTTCCAATTGATGGAAAAAAACTATTTGAAGAAGCAAAAAAATATAATCCCCTTTTAGAAAATTTAACGCTAAATGATATTGTCCCTATACAACTATCTCTTCCCGCGGCTCCTATTGTAGCAGGAGAAATAGATTTTGAAAAAATAAAAATATCTTTTAATAAAATAAAATCTCTTTGTGATATTTTATTAATAGAAGGAGCTGGTGGTATAAGAGTTCCTGTGAGTAAAAATTTTGAAATGTGGAATTTTTTAGAATTTTTTAATGCAAAACTTTTTCTTATTGTTTCTTCAAAACTTGGAATGATTAATGATTTTTTACTTAATAAATATTTTCTTGAGAAGAAAAATATAAATTTTGTATGGAGCATAAATTTATTTGATGAGAGTTACTTTGAGATTTCTCATCCTTTTATGAAACAATTTAATCCTTTAATTTTACAAAAAGATTTGGATAAAATTGCTAAAAAACTTATAGGAGAATAAATGGAAAATTTAGAACTTAAAACTCATCTTAAATTTAATCCTAAATTTGGAAGACTTATTGAGCTTACGGAAAATGGAGCAAAAGTATTACTTGAAACCACACCTGATATGGCTGTAGATGAAGAAGGCCTTGTGCATGGAGGATTTACATTTGGAGCAGCTGATTTTTGTGCAATGGCTAGTGTAAATGAACCTTATGTAGTTTTAGTCAAAGCTACAAATTGCGAATTTATGGCTCCTGTAAAAGTAGGAGATAAAGTTGAATTTGAAGGTGAAATATTAATGAGAGAAAAAAGAAAAGTTGAAGTTAAAGTTACTGGTATGTTAAATGAAATAAAGGTTTTTGAAGGACTCTTTAGCTGTGTAGTTTTAGATACACATGTTTTAAAGAAATAATTTATCTTCTTTTTCTTCTAGAATTTTTATTTCTTGAATATCTGTTTCCTCTTCTTCTATCATTATTTTGGTTTTTACTTCTTTGAATTAATTTTGTTGCTTCTTTAATTGATTTCCCAATTCTTTTTTTACCATCTACTTCCTTGCTAAAAAGCATATGAGCAAATTTAGTTGCAATAGTTAATAAATCATACTCATTTTGAAGCTTTTCTACTATTTCAATGGCTTTTTCACTAGGGTCTATAGATGAAATTTTGTCAATTATTTTTGTAATTTCGCTATTTTTTATATCTTCAATACTTGGTATTTCTTTAAGTGTTAATTTGGCAATTTTTTGAATTCTACTTAAAGCTTTAAATTCATGAGGAGTTACAAGTGAAATAGCCATCCCCTCTTTACCAGCTCTTCCTGTTCTTCCTATTCTATGAACATAACTTTCTGGATCAAGAGGCAAATGGTAATTAAAAACATGTGTTACATTATTTACATCAAGTCCTCTTGCTGCTACATCTGTTGCAACTAAAATTTCAATCTTATCGTTTTTAAATCCTTTAATTACATCTTCTCTTCTTCTTTGGTCCATATCCCCGTGAAGTCCTTTAGCATCAAATCCAGCTCCACTTAAAAAATCAGCTATATCATCAACATCTTTTTTTGTTCTACAAAATACAATAGATTTACTTGGATTTTTATAATCAAGCAGTCTAATTAAAGCATCTTTTCTTTCATTTTCATCAATTACGTAAAAATACTCTTTTATATTTTCATTTGTTACTTGTTTTTTTGTAATTGTAATAAATTCAGGATTTTTAAGAATTGTTTTTGCCAACTCTTTTATAGGATTTGGCATAGTTGCACTAAATAAAAGAGTTTGTCTATCATTTGGCACAAATTTAAAAATTTCTTTTATATCATCTAAAAATCCCATATCAAGCATTTCATCTGCTTCATCTAAAATTACATATTTTGGAGCTATATCAATTCTCCCACTTTTAAGTAAATCCAAAAGTCTTCCAGGAGTTGCCACAATAAATTCTGAAGAAGCAATATGTTTTATCTGTCTAGCATAAGAACTTCCTCCATAAACTGTTGCAGTATGTACTCCTAAATATTTTCCAAATCTAAAAATCTCTTCACTTACCTGAATTGCAAGTTCACGAGTTGGAGTTATTACAAGAGCTTTTTCGCCCTTTTGCATTTTACTAAGAATAGGAAGTCCAAAAGCTGCGGTTTTACCAGTTCCTGTTTGAGCTTGAGCCACTACATCACGACCTTGTAAAATCACAGGTATTGCTTTTTCTTGTACTAATGAAGGTTTTTCAAAACCAATCTCTTCAAGTCTTTTTAAAATCTCTTTTTTTAAATTAAAATCACTAAATTGCATAAATTTCCTTTTTATTTTTAATGGCAGTAAAGTTTATATGTAAGGTAAGGATTTGTAAAATATGGAGGATAAGGTATAACTACACTAAAAAATTTAATTTGACCAGGCTCTAAACCATTTGTAACTATATATCTTGTAGCCTTAATTACATTTGGTCTTGTTTGTTTTTCTTGCTTAAATCCAAAAATTTTAAGTCCGCCTGGTTTAAAAAATGTTCCTTTAGGAATTTTACTTCCCCATCCATTATTTACTAATTTAATATTAAGCTTACAGTAATTAATTTTAAACTTACCTATATTTTTAACTTTACCTTTTATAACTAATGTTTCATTGATAAGCACTCTTCTCTCTTCTACATTTAGCAAAATAGCTTTTTTTGTATATTTTTCCAAAATAATAAGCCCAAGTATTGCCGCAAATGTAGTAATTAAAAAAGAAGCAAATATCATACTTACTAATAATTTGATATTATCTCCTGCAGCTTTTACAGAAAGTATCGTTAAAAATATAAATAAAATTAAAAAAAAGGCTAAATCAAGCCAATGTAAAATAGTAAAATAAGGCAAATGAACCATTATTTTTTCCTATTTTTTTTCTCTTCTATTCCACTGATACCTTCTCTTCTTTTAAGCTCTTCTAAAATAGCTTCTGGATGAATATTTTTAAAAGCCAAAGCTACTAAAGTATGAAAAGCAAGGTCCGCTGCTTCATAAATAATCTCTTTTTTGTCGTTATCTTTAACAGCAAAACAAAACTCCCCTGCTTCTTCTACTACTTTTTTAAGGATTGAATTTTCACCTTTTTTAAAAAGAGAAGCTACATAAGAAGTTTTTGGGTCTGCATTTTTTCTATCAAGCAGAGTATGATAAAGCTTATCTACGAAATTATACTCTATTTCTTTTTCTTTGTCTATAGTAATTTCTCCTGTTTTTAAATTTGTAAAAAAACATGATTTTCTTCCAGTATGACATGCAACTCCATTTTGTTTTACTTTAAGTAAAATTGTGTCATTATCACAATCTACCAAAATTTCTTTTACTTCTTGAGTATGACCGCTACTCTCTCCCTTTTTCCATAATTTATTTCTACTTCTAGAAAAATAGTGAGCATATCCGCTCTCAAGCGTTTTTTGAAGTGCCTCTTTATTCATATATGCCAACATCAATACTTCATTAGTATCTATATCTTGCACTACTACTGGAACAAGACCTCCATTTTTTTCAAAATCAATTCTTTCCACTGCTTATCACCTTTTTATTTTCTACATTCATCCAAATATTTGGAACAACTCCTCCAGGAACTAAAAAAATTTTCACATTTGGATTTTTCTGTAAAGCTTCATTAAATTTATTTTGAACTTCAATCTGTTTTAATTTCAAAAGCTCATTATTTAATGATTTTGCAATTAATTCATTTGCTTTTGCTTGAGCTTTTGCCTCTATAAGTTTTGCTTCTGCTTTTCCTTTAGCCTCTATCATTGCAGCATTTGCTTTTCCTTGTGCAATAGCTGCTTCTTTCTCGGCTTCTTGTTTTGCTTTTAAAACTTCATATTGTGCTCTTACTGCTTCTTGTTTTGCAATTTGAACTCTCTCAATCTGTTTTTTAATATTTTCAGGTAAAATAATATCTCTTAATTGAAAACTCTCAAAAATTATCGGTTGATTTGGAATTTTATTTAACTGTTCTTTTATAGAATGTTCAATTTTTGCAGCTATTTCATTCCTTTTTACTGGAATCTCTTCTGCTGGATATTTACCAATAACATTTCTAACTACATCTCTTACTATTGGATTTATTATCTTATCTTCCCAATTAAGCCCATATGTTTTAATCACATATGCAGCTTTTTGAGGATTTAATCTATAGCTTACTGAAAGTTCTACTTGAATAGGAAGTCCTCTAGCATCTAAAACATTAATAGCTGGATAAATCCTAATAGTTCCATAACTATCAGGCATAGAACCTGCTTCTGGATGTCTTTTATAAGTTATCATATGTACTTTTGTATCTACAATAATCACTTTTTGAAATAAAGGAATATAAAAATGCATTCCGGGAGTTAATGGTTTATTGCTAAATTTTCCAGTTGTAGACAAAATTCCAACTTCTCCTTCATTAATAATAACCCAAGGTCTAAACAAAAAAACCAAAAAAATTAAAATTAAAATAGCAATAATGATATTGCTACCACTTTTTATAAATTTTGGAGGCTCAAACTTTGGAGGTTCAAATTTATTTTCTTTATTCTCTTTATTCCAATTTATATCTGCTGGCATCTAATTCCTTCTAAATATATGTTAAATAGTGTTTATATGTTTTATCTCTTCCATATACAACATCAAAATAAGCATCTTGTAACTCTTTTGTAATATCTCCTCTAGCACCTTTTCCAATAATTCTTCCATCAACTTCTCTTATTGGAGTAATTTCTGCAGCAGTCCCTGTAAAAAATGCCTCATCAGCAATATAAACTTCATCTCTTGTAATTCTTCTTCTCTCAATTGGAATATCTCTCTCTTTTGCTAATTCAAGCACTGTTGCTTGAGTAATTGATTCAAGCGAATTGTCATTTGGAGGCGTAATTAATACTCCATCTCTTACTATAAAAAAGCACTCTCCACTACCTTCTGCCACAAAACCTTCATCATCAAGCATTAAAGCCTCTTCATATCCAGCTTCTATTGCTTCATATTTTGCCATTTGAGAATTTAAATAATTTGCAACAGCTTTTGCTTTTCCAAAAGTAGATTTAACGCTGTTTCTTGTAATTGAAGATATTTTTACTCTAATACCTTTTTCTAATCCTTCTTCTCCAAGATATGCTCCCCATTCCCAAGCAGCAATACTTACATGAACAGGAGCTCCTATATGATAAAGACCCATTTTCCCATATCCTAAATAAATTAAAGGTCTTATATAAACATTTCCTTTAAAATCGTTTTTTCTTAAAAGCTCTATTTGAGCTTCTTCTAACTCTTCTTGAGAAAAAGGCACATCAATTTTTAATATTTTTGCAGAATTAAGTAATCTTTTAGTATGATCTTGAAGTCTAAAAATAGCAAGACCATCTTCTGTTTGATATGCTCTTGTTCCTTCAAATGCTCCATTTCCATAATGAAGCGTATGAGTTAAAACATGAACTTTTGCTTCATTCCAAGGAACAAACTCTCCATCCATCCATATATATTTAGCTTCATTCATTCTTTTCCTTTAAGGTTTTTACGAAATTCTATCAAAAATTTGTTATTATTACTAATAGAATCTAAAAGGAGGGAAAATGGGATTATTATCTAAAATTTTTAAAACTGAAAAAGAAGAATTAGTTGCCAAAAAATTAATAGGAAACCAAGAAATAGAAGGAGAACTTGAAGAAGTAATAAACCCTTATACAAAAAAAGCTCATACAAAATATGTAAAATGCACTCCTGAAGATGCAGTTGATGCTCTAAATATTGCAAAAAAAGCATTTAAAGAAACAAAAAATTCCCCTCTTCATCAAAGAATTGCTTGGATTGAGGATGTAGCAAAAAAACTTGAAGATAAAAAAGATGAATTTGCAAAATATATCACGCTTGAAGTTGCAAAACCTATCTCTCAAGCAAAAATAGAAGTTCAAAGATGTATAGAAAATCTTAAAATTTGTGCAGCAGAAGGATATCATATTTTAGGAGAGACTATTCCTACCGACGCTACAAAAAGTGGCGCTAAAACGGTTAGTTTTTATAAAAGAGTGCCTGCTGGAGTAGTAGTAGCAATAACTCCTTTTAACTTCCCGCTAAATCTAGTAGCTCATAAAATTGCTCCTGCTTTAATTGCCGGCAATAGCGTAGTACTCAAACCAACTCCTGAAGCTCCATATACTGCATATGCATTTGCAAAGCTTTTTATTAATAGTGAATATGCAATTAAAGATGCTTTGAGTGTAGTTTATGGTGATGCAGATGTTGGAAGCACTCTTGTAAAAAGTTCTATTCCAAGAGTTATAAGTTTTACAGGAAGTGTACCAGTTGGGAAAATTATTACCCAAAATGCTGGAATTAAAAAAGTTGCACTTGAACTTGGTGGAAATGCCGCTACTTTTGTAGAAAGCACAGCTGATTTAGAATGGGCTGCAAAAAGATGTGCAATTGGAGCTTTTGCCAATAGCGGTCAAGTTTGTATAAGCCTTCAAAGAATATATGTAGATGAAAAAATTTATGAAGAATTTGCTGAAAAACTTGGAAATGAAGCATCTAAATTAAAAGTTGGAAATCCTTTTGAAGAAGATACATTTATGGGACCATTAATCAATGAAGATGCAGCAATTAGAGCTGAGAGTTGGATTCAAAGTGCAGTTAAAGAAGGTGCAAGAATTATTGCAGGAGGTAAAAGAGAAGGAAATATACTTGAACCTACAATCCTAGCAGATGTAACAGATGATATGAAAATTATATGTGAAGAAGTATTTGCACCAATAGTATCTCTTGTAAAAGTTAAAAATTATGAAGAAGCAGTTGAAAAAATGAATAATTCACCTTATGGACTTCAATATTCAATCTTTACAAATAGAATTGATTTAACAAAAAGAGCAATTGAAGATTTTGAAGCAGGAGGAGTTATAATTAATGACATTCCAACACTTAGATTTGATATTCAACCTTATGGAGGCGTAAAACTCTCAGGAATTGGAAGAGAAGGTCCAAGATATGCTATTGAAGAGATGACTGAAATTAAAACAATAATAATCAGATAAAGGGTCAAAAATGAAAGGAGAAACAGAAGAAAAAGCTCAATCAGAAAAAAAATCCTTAAAATTTTATTTAAACAAATATATTCAAATACTTAAACTTCAACTTAAAACAAAAATTGATATTGTAATGATGGCATATTTTTTTGGGAGATGGATTCCATATGCCATCGCTATTGGTATAGTAACAGGTACGCTTGCTGCTATTATGGATATGTTTATTTTGCAAATAAATGGATTTTTGAATACAAACCTCATCTTAATGCTTATATACCCTTTAATTATTGCAATTTTTACTGGTTATATGATAGAAAAATATCCAAATACAGGAGGTCCTGGAATTGGATATTCAATTTTACATATAAAAACTAATAAATATATAAAATTTCCTTCTTTAGTATTTAAATTTGTAGCATCTACTTTTACTTTAGCAGGTGGATTCATAGCAGGTAGAGAAGGTCCTTCATTTTTCTTAGGAACAGGAATTGGAGAATGGATGGGAAAAGCTTATGGTCTTGGTAAAAAAAATAAGGCAATTTTAGGACTTATTGGAGGCGGTGCATTTACAGGGTCATTACTTAAAGCACCTCTTGGAAGTAGTATATTTGCAATGGAAATAGAAAATGAACATGACCTTGATTATAGACCTTTTGTACCTATGATTATTGCTTCAGTAGTTAGTTATTTAACTTTTTCATTTTTTAGAGGCAATCATCCTTTTATTATGCTCAATCAAAATCCCTACTGGACATTAAAAGATATCCCCTATATCATAATAATGGGATTTATCATCTCTGTAATTACTTACATTTATACAATAATCTATCAAACATCAACCAAATTCTCAAAATATATAAAACCAAAAATTAGACCTGTAATTGGGACTTTAATAGCTCTACCTTTTTTATTTGCTCTATATTATATTACCAAAAATCCAAATATTCTCTCAGCTCCGGCACATATGATGATTATCACAGATATTGCCCAAAATCCTTTTAAAATTTATGCAGATATTGCAATTATTATATTTGTAATTTTAATTACAAGCTTTACATTAGGATTTGGAATACCAGGAGGTTTAGTATTACCAAATCTATTAATTGGTGCAGCTGTTGGTAATATTTTTGGTCATTATTTTCCAAATGAAATAGTAATGTTCTCACTTGCTGGAATGGGAGCAGCACTAGCAGCAGGAGCTAAAACACCACTAGCTGCAATTGTTATGATTACAGAAATGACTCATGCAGATGTTGTAATACCTATGACAGCAGCAGTAATTACAAGTTATACTACAAGTTTTGGATATAGCTTATATGTAGGATTAGAAAAAGGACAATTTGTTAAATAAGTCCAGCCTCATCCAAATAAGGCAAAATCTTCTCCCACCATTCTTCAATTTTTTCTTCTAAAAAAGCAATTGATTTTTTTTCATTATACCATTCTTTAAGATGTTCAATGACAGTTGCTTTTTCTACATCGTTTAATTCTTTATCTTTTTTTATTTTTTCTATAACTTTATTTAATTTTTCCACTTAAAATCCTTTCTATTTTCAATTTCATAATTATTATACCTAAATTTATTTATTACTTTAAGTTTATTCTTTATCTATATTTTCATCTAATATATATTTAGCAAACGCAAAACTTGCTGTAAAAGCAGGAGAAACTGCATTTAGAATATGAATTTGATTTTGTTGTTTTTCAACTAAAAAGTCCATAACTAAACTAAGATTATTTAAATCTACAAGCTGTGCTCTAATTCCTGGAGGATAAGGTTTAAATTCTCCTCTTAATTTATAAACCAATTTTTTAGCTTCATTTATAAGATTTTTGGGAATATAATATCTCATCTCATAAAAAGCCAAATCTCTAAACCACTTATGTTTTATAAACATTTTTGCTTCAATACTCAAAATCTCTATCATTTCTTTTAGATTAAATCTTTCAAATCCTGCATAATTTTCTCTCCAAAATGCAGGAATTGCTGTTGGACCAATTTTTATAGTATTATCTGCCATTAAAGTAAAATGAACTCCTAAAAATGGATTTTTAATATTTGGAACTGGATAGATTTGAGTTTTTATTTTATCTTCTCCTAGATATTTTAAATATAATCCTTTAAATGGAATTACACTATAATTTAGCCCTATATTAAATTGATGCGCAATTTTATCTGCATATAATCCTGCTGCATTTATCAAAAAATCAAAACTTTCTTTATATCTCTCAAATGGCATATTAAAAATAAACTTTACATCTTTATTTTCTAAATCTTTTCTTAAAACTCTACATACTTCTTTTGGATTTACACTAGCAGTATTTGGAGAGTATAAAGCATATTTATAAGTTTTTGCATTTGAGTCAATTTTTTTAGCTTCTTCTTCTGTTATTAAATATACCCCAGCTCCATTAGCTTGACTTCTTTTCTCAAGCTCTTTTAGAGTCTCTAATTCATCTTCATTTTTTGCTACTACTAATTTGCCTGTTTCATTTATTTTTATATTTTTTTCTTTGCAAAATTTTTTCATTAATCTATTGCCATCAGCTGTAAGCTTTGCCTTTAGAGAATCAGTATTGTAATAAAATCCAGCATGAAGAATTCCACTGTTTTTACCACTTGCATGAAATGCTTCGTGAGGTTCTTTATCAATTATAACTATCTCATCATTAGGATTTCTCTCTCTCCACTCATAAGCCAAAGTCATACCTACAATTCCTGCTCCTACTATCAATACTTTCATTTCATCCCCTAAAATCCTAGATTCATTATTTTCCAGAGTTTATCTATCTCTTTATCACTAAAAAGTAAAGTTTTTTTATTTTCAAATAATTCTTTTATTTTTTCTCTCTCAAACCCTTTTTCATAAATACATCTCTCATGTGCAGGCAAAAATGCTCTTGCAAGAGCAACTTTACCTTCAATTTTTCTTTCACACAAAAAACACTCAAACTCTTTATGAAGTCTTCCTTCTTTTTCAAGCAGTTTTACATAACTTTCAATCAAAAGTCTTTTTGAATCTCTATTTTTTAAATCATTTGTAATTTCTAATAATAAATTATAATAAAAATCATCAATTTTTGTAACATCACTTAAATGTTTATTTAAAAGAGTTATAAAAATTTTAAAATTAAGCATTTTTTCTAAATCAAAAAGAAAAGAAAAAGGAAGTTGAGTTACATTCCTAAGTCTTTTAATAGTAGCTTTTGGAGATTCTTCCACTACAAAATCAATTAAATATCCTACATTTATATATGAATGTCTTGCTCCGTAAAATCTATAAAGTGTTAAAACTTCATTCTTTGTTAAAATCCTAACAATTAAATCTTCATCTCTAACTCTAATAGTATTTAAAACAAATCCACGCATTAAAAACTATATATAAAGCTTGCTACATATACATTTGAAAATGCTTTTTTATTAGTAGTAGTATTTTTAAATTTACTTCTATCATATCCTATTTTAAAAGAACTTCTTTTATTTAATCTGTAAGAAACATCTAATCCATAACTATAATGATACTCTTCTCCAAGATTATATACAACAAACCCTCCATTTGCTACTTTATAAGTATTAACTCCTATTGAACCTTTTATAGTAGTTGCCCATGGTCCTTGATAATTCGTAAGAGAAATATCTCCATTTACATATCCATTATTTTTAGTACCTGCTGCTTTCTTATCTGAAACATTAATAAAATTCACATCTCCATTCAAATAAAATGACCCCATATAAGAATAATAATTACCAAAATATACTCCTGCTTTAGGAGTTATCTGACTTACATGAAAACCATCATAAGTTGAATAATAATAATCAATTCCAACATTATATTTTAAATACTTATAATAAGAAACTCCTCCAATTAATACTTTATCATAATCATCTGAATTATATTTTTGATCAATAAACATATTTCTTATACCTAATTTAATTTGATAATGATTTCCTATAAAATAATGACCTACAAAAGTTAAATCTTTTTCATAATAATTAGGAATAAAAGTACTATTTCTATAATTTATTTTTAAATATTCTCCATCCAATTCAACTTTAAATGGCCATTTAAAACAACTTGCATACACACCACCATCAAAAGCTTCATCTTTAACTGAATTTTTTGTATAATCAATATAACTACCATAAGGCATAATAGTTAAATTTGCACTGAATCCTAAACTTGCAATTAATGCAATTGATAATAATTTTTTCATTTACTCTCCTTTGAATTAAGTTTATATCCTAAATCTTTTTGATTTTCTATTTCAAATCCTAATTGTCTAAGTCTTGAAATTAAAACTTTAATACTTGAAATATTATCAATATTTTCTGAATTTTCCAATATATATTCTTTTGAAATAAATCTATTTTTATTTTCAATTAGTAATTTTAATATCTCTTTTTTAGCGGGAGATAATTTTATCAATTCTCTATTTTTATAAAGTTCTTTTGTTTTAAGATTGAATATTAAATCTTTAAAAACAAAAACATTGCTTTTTTGATTTAAAAATTTTTTTGCTATATATTTAAGTCTATAAGCAATTTTCCATTTCTCTTCGTATGTATAAAAATAATCTCCTATTTCCAAAGCTTTTTTATAAACAAGTTCATCAATATATGAAGAAATAAAAATAACTATTCCTTTAAAATATTGTTTTACTTCTAAAAATTTTTCTAAATATTCAAAATCAATAATTAAAACATCAAAATTTTTAAAAATTATCTCATCAAAAAAATTTTCTTCACTATTAATATATTTGCATTCATATTTATTAGATTTAAAATCAGTCCCAAATATTAAAATTTTCATTTTTTAAGATAACTCTTTGCTATTACATTATTAGGATCAAGTATTAATACATTTTCAAAAATTTTTTTTGCCTCTTC
Organism: Nautiliaceae bacterium; assembly: GCA_027035735.1. Classification (GTDB taxonomy): domain Bacteria; phylum Campylobacterota; class Campylobacteria; order Campylobacterales; family Nautiliaceae; genus JALTBU01. The sequence continues at coordinate 3,686 of JALVUH010000135.1, read as the reverse complement.
TTTTTTTCCTTCTATATAATAAATTTCACCCAAAGAATTTAAAAACAAAACTGAAGTAGGATATAAAGCAAGCATTTTATTTGCTACTTTTATTGCTGTTTTATATTCTTTAATTCCCATTAAAGCTAAAATTTCATAATAATTGCCATAATAATTATAATAATCCTCTCTAAGTAAGGAATTTCCTATCTTTAATGCATTTTGATATTTTTCTATAGCTAAATACACTCTCATTAAACCAAGTTTTGGCTCAACTGAATAAGGAAGCATTAAAGAAGCTTTTTGATAATGTTTTATAGCATTTTTATAATTTTTATTTAAATAAAAAAGCCATCCAAGTCTTAAATTAATTGTATATCCATTTGGATATTTTTCATATAAAGGAATTAAAACTTTTATAGCATCTTTATAATCTCCCATTTTTTCATAATTATATGATTTATAATAAATTTGTTGAATATCTTTAGTTGAAAATGCAAAAAGTATCACTGATAAAAAAATAATTAATTTCTTCATTGATTACCTTTTAAGATAAGTTTTTTATTATCAAATTGTATCATTTTAAATCCTTTTTCATAAAAAGAAAAAGTAACTTTTCCAAATTTTGAATCAATTTCAAGCGGTTTTTTATTATATTCAATAGTTTTATTAAATAATTCATAATTAAAAGATATTAAAAATTCAATAAAATATTTTTTAAATCCTTTTATCAAAATATTAATAGGCAAAATATCATAATATATAACTTCTTTATTAACCAAAGGGATTCTTGGAGCAAGTCTAAAAAGTTCTTTTAAATAACTCTCTCCTCCATCATATTCATAAAAATAAAACATTTTTTCTGCCAAATAAAAATAGAGTTTATTTACTCCATCACTTAAGTAAAATTCTCCTCTTTCATTCATTTTTACATTAAATTCAATTTCTTCTATTTTTTTGTCATTTTCATAAACTTCATAAATAAATTTATCATCTAAAATAAAATTAAATCTTATTTTACTAGCTTTATCTACAATAACAGCTTCAATTTCTTCCCCTTTTTTAGGAAGAGCATAATAAAAAAGTTCTTTATCTTTAATATAATCAATAAATTTAAAAGGAAGAGTTTTTGCTCCAAGATAAGGAGTAGCTTGTACTTGAATATGAATATGAGGCTCTGGAGAATATCCACTATTTCCACATTTAGCGATAATTTGTCCCATCTCTACATAATCCCCTACTTTAACTGTAATAGAATTTTTCATCAAATGAGATATTTCCACATAAAAAGTCCCACTTAAACTTTTAATAATTATATAATTACCCCAATTATTGATTCTATCTACATTTCCTATAAAATTATCTTCCAAATCATCTCTTAAAGCAACTACATATCCGCTAATTGGAGCAAGAACCGATTCTCCAAAAGCATAATAATCTTCTAAAAATTTTCCTTCATTTTGATAAGTTTTCCCATCTCTTTTTATTACAAAATCATAAGCATATTTATACTCTCCCTTATGTGTCCATTCATCATCAAAAGCTTGATAAACACTCCATCTCCCACTAAAAGGCAAATTTATCTTTATAGCGTTCCCGCCAAATCTAAATATATTTGAGAGATAATATTCAAGAGATTTTTCCGGTGTCTCTTTAATTGAATAATTAAAATATTTATATCCAATACTAGCAAGTAAAATAAAAAGAATAGTAATCATATTAAAAGGCAATGTATAAACAGGCAATGAATATAGATTAAAAAAAACTTCAAAAGAATCAATCAAAACAACTGCTAAAATTACTCCAATAAATGCAATAATATAACTTCTTATGTTTGGAATTAAAAAAACTCCTCCAAGAGCCATAGAAATCAAAATAAAATTAAAATTATAAAATGAATTTAAAGCTTCATTAAAAGGCACAAACAAAGCATGAAACCATACTCCTATTAAAAATCCAATAATAGCCAAAAAAAATAAGATTCTAGAATAAAAAAGAATAATTAAAGAAATAATTAAACCGGCAATATTATAAGGCAAAAAAAGTATAGTACCCATAGATTTAAAAAAAGCGCTAAAAGGTAAAGTAATTTCAATAATTGGAACTCTATGTAAAATATTACTAATTAAAGTATTATATTTCAAACTTGCAAGATAAAAAATCATACTTACTATCGCAAAAGGAAAAGATAAAATTGGCAAAGAATATGTTATAAAAAATCTATTAAGTCCAAAAGAAATTAAAAATGTCAAAACTGCTAAAATAGAAGTCAAAATAATACTCAATAAATTTACATCAAAAAAATATCCAACACCCATTCCAACAAGCAAAGAATTATAAAGATAAAATCCATATTTTAAATAATGTTCTCTAACACCTACAATCTCTGCAAATAAAATCGTAGCAACTATAGCAATAAGTCCCAAAATGCCTACACTTGGTAGCAAAAAGGAAAGCAAAAAGAGAAGAAAACCAGCTTTAATATCTCTTAAAAAGAGAATAGAAATATAAGGCTTGAATAAAAGTCTTAATTTATTCATTTTACTACTTTAAATATTCAGGTATTATCTCTTTTTCTCTTACATAATCTAAATCATCAGCTTCTCTTATTAAATGAGGAGTTGAATTTTTATCAATTAATACAGCTCTTGGTCTGTATCTAATAAACTGCATAGATTGAGTTATATTATAAGCACCTACTGGCCAAATACTTAATACACTTCCTCTATTTAGAGGTGGCAACATAATATTTTCAGCAATTACATCAATATTCATACAAAGTGGTCCATTTATCATTGAAGGTTCATTTAATCCTTCATATCTTTTATCAAGTGCTATATCAAAGTTATACCAAAATGCAGTATATAAAAGATTTACTCCTGCATCTACGATATAACTTTTTTTACCATCAGGAAGTCTTTTGCTAGCCCATACACTTGTAAGTAAATATCCTGCTTCATCAATCAAAGCTCTTCCTGTTTCAAGATAAAGTTTTGGCAGTTTTCCTTTATTATTTTCAAAAATAGCATTTGTAATTGCTTCTGCATAATCATCGGCACTTGGTACAATTACTTCTGGTGATTGATAAACACCTTTAAGTCTATTTTTACTTGCAAAACCTCCACCTATATCAATATATTCAATCTCATATCCAAAATCTTCTTCAACTTTGTTTTTAAGTTCAATCAGTTTTTTTGTCTCAACTCCATAAGCAGCTGCACTTAACATAAATGTTCCAATATGAGAATGAAGACCTGTTAAGAAAAGTTTTTTGCCTTCATAAATCCTTTTTATTGCATCATACGCTTCGCCATTATCTATATTAAAACCAAATCTAGACCATTGCGGATAAATACCCGTATTCATATTACATCTGATAGCCACTGGAATTTCCCTTCCAAGTTCATCTGCTATTTCTTCAAGGTCATTTATCTCATACCAGTGGTCAATATGAATTTTAGCGCCTTCCATAACTGCTTTTTTTAGTGCTTCTTTTGGTTTATAAGGACCATTAAAAATAATATCTTTACCTTCAATCCCTAGGCTTCTTGCTTTTTCATATTCAAATTCACTTACAACTTCAGCTTTACTTCCAAGCTTATGATAAAGCTTACAAATAGCATCTAAATAATTTGTTTTATAACTCCAAAAAAATTGAGTATCAGGATATCTTGAAGTAAAAGCTTCTTTAAATTCATTATATTTAT
>JALVUH010000134.1 GCA_027035735.1 Nautiliaceae bacterium | reverse complement strand
GGAGAGGTGGCCGAGTGGTTGAAGGCGGCGGCCTTGAAAGCCGTTGTACGGGCAACCGTACCGTGGGTTCGAATCCCACCCTCTCCGCCATCACAAACCTTAATAATTCCCTAAATTTCGGTAGTTTGCGAAAATAGTTAAAAATCATTACCCCCACTATCACCCCCAAAAATGAGTGTTGCTTACAAAAAATTAACCTTTTTTTTAGGTGTTGCATTTGTTGCATTTAAAAGCCAAAAACTCTTTTAGTTTGTTTAGTTTTTAAAAGTCAACTTAATAAAATCTTGTTGCCTTTAAAAAATTTTTGTTGACTTTGGAAACTTTTAAGCAGTGTTTCCTTTTGTTTCCTTTATTGATAAGCTGTTGCTTTTTTCTTTTAAAGGCAGTTAAAAAAAACTCTAAAAGGGAAGCAGTAAAAATTTATTAAAGTGTTTCATAAGCAGGATAATTCTACCCCGACCCTATGAAATAGTTAACTGGTTAACTCTTTTGGTTAACTTTTCTCAGGCTGTTTACATTTTGGTTGACATCTCTCAAATCACTTTAAAGTGTTGAAATTATGGTATTTTTAGCCAAATTTTGCTATAAAATTTTGTCAACTTATATCTAAAGCGGTTAACTTTTTTGTCAACTGGTTGACATTTTGGTTAACTCTTTAAAAAAGCCGATAATACGGGAATTTGAATAAAAAAGTTAACTTGGTTGACATCTGGTTAACTCTTTAAAGTTTCCATAATATCGTTATTTCAAAGCAATTTGTCAACCAAAATGTTAACCACTTTTTAGTTAACTTTGTGTGTGTGAAAACTGGGGTTGGCGACCACCGCATACGATTTTGCTTCAAAGGACCCAAAGACTTTTAAGGTCCTTTTAGGTTCTTTCCAGTATAAGGTTTACTTACGGATACTTGTAACCCCAGATTTTAGACATACAAACTAATTTTTTTTACTTCAGAAATTCAGGAAATGAAAAACTACTATATAATGTAAGAAAATTAAAAAATATTCCCTGTAGCATATGTATAGTTTCAATAATGATTGCATAAGTTCTTACATTAAGATACATTTTTTGATTTTTGAAATATTGAAACCAAAAAAAATCAATTTATGTGTCCAAATTTTGGGGTCGCGAGTGCCCGTAGTAAAAGTTTACTTTAAACAGGACCCGCTTATTTTCTCATCTGCTCTAATGCTTTTTGAGGATACAGGATTTGATATATACCGCTTATTATCCAAAGCAGATAGAATAAAGCTATATACCATAAGCCGTTAAGAGAAAATATCACTGCTCCAATAGTTCCAATTAAAAAAGAAGTAACTCCATATTTTCTCATTGACTTTATGTCTTTTGGTTTATGCCTTTCATTCCACTCTTTTATCGGTCTAACTGCTTTACTTATAGCTTTACCTGTAAAATACAATCTGCCCTTAACTGCTTGATATGCTCTTGGGATAACTCTTTTTCTTTTGATGAAGATTAAAAGATAAACTATCAGTGCAATAATTCCAATTACTGATGTGATTTCAATAATATGAGCCATTATCCATTTAAAGGCAAAATATATTCCTGCTCCTATTGCTAATAAAACTCCTAAAAAGAATACACCTACATAAAATAAAACTATTCCTAAGAAATAAGCTACTATCATTTCAATTGCAAATATTATCAACCCCATTAACATTCCTTTTGATTATTATAACTTATATAAAAAAAATAAAAATTTTTTTTCAAAAAAAAGTGCGAAACTGGAGAAACGCTACAAAACTACCGAAATATCGGGCTTTTATTTCTCCATTTTTGTTTTAAAAACTGGAGAAAAACTGCGGAAAAAGTGGAGAAAAATAGAGAATTATTAATTAATCTTCTTTTTTGCCTATAAGGAAATAGTGTCTTTTGTCTTTTAATTTTATATATCCTAATGTTTCAAGTCTTTTAAAAAGTTCATTTCTTCCTAAAGGCTTAAGTCCATTTTCAAAACACCAAGACCTATAATCTCTGATTAAATCACTTGTATAATATCTGTTATAATCAGACTTTGTTAAGTTATTATCCTCTAAAAACTGAATTACGCTGTCAATGTCTTTTATAAACTGCTTAAATGCTTTTTCACATTCATCAGATATATAAATATCTTCATTCACTAAAACGCTTTTAGCTCCCTCAATTATCCAGTTAAGCACTCCGTCTAATCCCTCATTAATAATCTTTAAATGGAGTTTTTTATCCCTTTTTTCTTTTGGAATAGTTACATTAAAAGGAATAATTAAAAATCTTCTAAAAAAGCCCTCTGTATATTCAATACTTTTTAATTTAAGTCTATTCACTAAAAAAAGAAGTTTTGCATAATTTTCCATTTCAAAAGGTCTGCCGTATAAATGCCTTGCTATTACAGGTTCACCGCTTGCTAATTTCTTAAATAAATCACTTTTAATCTCTCTTGTCTCTGCTTCACTTGCTATATTTAAAATTTTGTCTTTTAACTCTGCTCTGTTATATTCTTTGTTTAAGTCTTCTATTGAATGAAAAGATAAATTCTCAACCCCAAGCAGTGCTTTTAATACTTCCATTACTACGCTTTTTCCATTAGCACCGCTTCCATATAGAAAATAAGCATATTCTAACTTGATATTTTTGATAAATATTGAGCCTAAAACTTCCTGTAATGTTCTTTGAGTATTTTTATCAGGCAAAACCTCATCCAAAAATTTAAGCCATAAATAATTAACTGCATTTGGATTGTATTCAAAAGGCAATTGATAAGTTAAAAAATCATCTGGATTAAAAGGCTGTAATTTCATTGTTTCAATATTAAAAGTTCCATTTTGTAAATTAATCAAGTTTAAAGCACTCTTTTTTCTTTTTCTTATTGGTAATGCACTTATAAGCTGTTTATATAGCTTTTCAATAAAAGCCTCATCTTTTGCCTCTAAGAGAGGAAGTCCTACTTTAAGGGAAAATTTTTGCAAGAATTCTATTATTTCACTTTTACTAAATGGTATCCAGTAAGCCCCGTTATAAATATAGATAGTATCGCTTTCATCTTTGATTATCTTCCAGTCTTTACTTTTTGCAAGACTTAAAAGATATTCTATTAAACCGACTTTTATTTCTTTTTGTTTTGGTGGTAAATACTCTCCTTTATTATCATATCTTGGCTTCCAGCCTAACTCTTTTAGATACTCAAAGATGTTTATTTTCTTAACATCCTGTAAAAGACGATTAATAAGTTCATCTTCTTTTGGAAGCTCTTTTGGTATAATGTCAGTAGGCAAATCAAAATCTGTTTTTATAGTGATATTCATAGCTCTCCTTTCTCTAAGTCTAAAGTTGCTTCTAAATCTGTTTGGTCTTCTGCAATAAAAGAAGCTAATAAATGAAACATTCTCAAATAAACGCTGTCGTATAAATCACACACTTCACATAAATCACTTAAATCTTTTACCTTTTCAATGCCTTTAAAGTGAGAGAAACGCTCTTTTAAGTTCCAAATAGTTATAGTTCTCTTGGTATAAGGTTTTAGTTGGGGTATAAGGATTTTTAGACTGCTTGCTAACTCTTCTTTAAACTTTTTATATTTCTCATCTTCTTCATTTTCAAAATCCAAATCTGGTATTACAATAAAATCATATCTGCCCTTTAAGAGTGCAAGCTCTTCATCTTTAAAGGTCTTATAATTCTTGCTTGGAAGTGCAATAAAATTAATTCCAAGTAATAAAGCTGTTACATAATCGTGAGTGCCTTCAATAATAAATACTGGGGCATTGTTTTTAATTCTGATTTGAGCGTATTTATTAGCTTCTGTCTTTCCTAATGATTTCCATTTTAGAATAGTGTCATATGTTTTATATCTTCTGTGTCTTATAGTTAAAATTTCTCCAGCTGGTGTAAATGTAGCAACGACTGGCTCATCCTGTCTTGGGTCATATCTGACTGCATTATAAAAGGCTTTTTTATCCTCTTTTTTAGCGGTTATAAAATACTCCACTGGTATCAGCTTATTGATTACCTCTTTTGCCTTTTCTTCACTTAGAGAAGATAACGATTTGTATTTATCCCATATAGCCTTAATCTGCCTGTAAGAGAGATTTTCCCTCTTTACAGGCTTAAACTCTTTTTTATAGGTGTCAATATTGTTAACCTCACTTAATCCAAGATATGAAGCTATTAAATTTTTAGCTTCTTGATAAGGTATATTAAAAAACTCTTTTAAAACATCAATCAAATCTCCATCAAATCCCACTCCAAAGTCGTGAATTCTAACTTTACCATTTTTAATATACATACTTGCACTTGGATTTCTGTCATCCTCTCTAAGTGAAAAATTACGATTTGGTTTTATATTCACTCCTAAACTTGCTAAAATGTCTCTTGCAATATCTGGAGTTACTAAACTTGATACATCACTTAATCTCATCTTACAGCCTTTAAAGAGGATTTAGCTATAATTTCATTGCAATGAATACTTAAATACTTGCACGCCTTTTTTAAGGCTTCCTGACGGCTTTTAGCAGGGATTACAACTGCTTTTCTCCCTGCTTCTATTTGGTAGATACCTTTGCTTATTTCAATGATTTTTATTTCTTTTTTCATTAAAAATCCTTTAAATTTTCATTAAGTTATTTAGCATTAACTGCTTCATTTAACTCTTCACTTAAATTATTAAGCAGTTCATACAATTCATTAAAATCACTTGTTAAGCGGTCAAGCTCTACAACTTCATCTTTCATTTCGCAATTACCATCAAGTTTTTCTAAAACCTCATCCAACTCATCAATTTTTTCTCCTAAAAACCTAATTGCTACATCAATATTTTTTGCAGTTCTTAAAAGTTTTGCATTCATTGTCTCTCCTTTAATTTAAGTCTAATAGTGAATTAATTGACACGCTGTTAAGTCTTTGAATTGTGTCTAATTTGCTTTTTAAAATATCAAGCATTCTTAAAACTTTTCTAATTTCATCTTTTGCTTCTTCATCTTCTTCAAGATATACGCCAGTAATAAATCTGTCACTTAAAAAGCCGTCTATTGCATCAATTAACGCTCCTGCTTCTTCTATCTCGTTATCATTGCTACCAAGTAAGCTGATAACGCTTTTAAGGGATAATTTCTCTTTTACAGGTGCTTTATTGTAGAATTTGCTATCTACTGCTTTTAGTTCTACTAACTCCTCTTCGCCTCTTGCATTTAGTTTGATTGCTTTGTTCTCACTTATTGGAATAATTTTTGCTGGTGTCATTTGGTTTCCTTTCTTATTTTTTTAAAAAAGCTAATAAAATTAGCCTTTACACCAAAATTATATAATTTTATTAGTGAATAAGTCAATATAATATACCTAACTTTATTAGCAATATTTTGATATAATGCTAAATAAATTAGCTTTTTAAAGGTTACTAAATGGATTATCAAGAGTTTAAAAATAAACTTAAAGAATGTAAATTGACTATTAAAGAATTTGCAAAAATGACTGGTCTTAATGAAAAAACTATTCCTATTACTTGGAAATCCAAAAATGAAGTTCCCAAATGGGCTGAAACTTGGCTGGATAACTACATAAAAGCTAAAATCATAGACGATATAAAAGAAAAGGTCTGTCCTAATAACTCTAACAATTGAAAATATGCTTTTATTTGCCTCTCTTTTAGCTTCTATTGCATTTTCTCCACTTATAGCTATAATTACACCTCTTAAATTAAAAACGCTCTTTTTAGCCTTTAAAAGAGATAATCTCATCTTTTCCCTTTTCTCTTTAAAGGTTCTCTTAATCTTGCAGAGATAATCTCTCTTAACTCAATCATCTTTGCAATAGTTTTTGGAGTTCTTACCAACTCATAACAATCACACCTCAACCCCTCAATTCTCACATTCATAATATTTTCATAACCGATATACTTTCTAATATGAGCTATTGCATTAGTTATCTTTGATACTCCGCAGTTATTATTCACTTGATTGACTAACTCTCCATCTATTAGCTTTTGGATAAGACATAAAACTTCTTTAGTTCTTAAATATTTCCAGTCAAGCGGTGTATCAGGATATTTTGCTTTTGGTAGATACTTTTTAATTACTTTCATTCCCTCTCCTTAAAAGTTCTTTAAAAGGTAGCTATTTGCTACTTTTGAATTTATTAGCTTCTTTAAAATTTATCTTT
>JALVUH010000133.1 GCA_027035735.1 Nautiliaceae bacterium | reverse complement strand
GTGGAAGTAGAGGTGCGAAAATAGGGGAAATTGCTTTTGCTAATAAGGGGATTTTATTTTTTGATGAACTTCCTCATTTTCAAAAGGATGTATTAGAAAATTTAAGACTTCCCCTGCAAGATAGAAAAATGTTAATAAGTAGAGTAAATTCAAAAATTGAATATGAAACTGATATTCTTTTTGCAGCTGCGATGAATCCTTGTCCTTGTGGAAATTTATTGAGTGAGAAAGAATGTAGATGCACGGACCTTGAAATTAGAAGATATAAGAATAGAATAAGTGAACCTCTTTATGATAGAATAGAAATATATCATCAAATGCTTGAAGATAGAGACAATTCCACCATTTCAAGTAAAGAGATGTTTGAGAAAGTATTGATTGCATTTGAAATGCAAGAAGGTAAATTTAATGCAAATTTAGAAGAAAATTATAAATTTAATATAGAAAATGAAGCTAGAGAAATTTTAAATAAAGCAATTAAAAATTTTAGACTTTCTAAAAGAAGTGAATTTAATTTGCTTAAAGTAGCTAAAACTATTGCAAATATAAATAAAAGAAAAAAAATCAAAAAAGAAGATATTTTAAAAGCACTTAAATTTAGAAGGAGGGGTAATGAAACCGGTATTTAGAGAAGTTTATAGTTTAGATAAAAAATGTTATGAAAAATATAAATTAACAGAAGATATTTTAATGGAACATGCCGCAAATGCTATGGCTGAAGTTATAAAAAAAAGAATTAAAAAGGGAAGTGTTATAAACATCATCTCAGGTCCTGGAAATAACGGAGCTGATGGTATTACTTTAGCAAGGATTTTATTAGGAGAATATAGAGTTAATTTGTATTTACCACTAGGGGCAAAATCTGAAATGGCAAAATTACAGCTTGAAAGATTTAAAGCTGTTGGAGGAAGTATAAAAAGAGATTATGAAAAGTGTGAATGTTTAGTAGATGCTATTTTTGGAAGTGGACTAAAAAGAGATTTATCTCAAGAGATAATATGTCTTATTAAAAAAATGAATTTTGTAGATGCTTTAAAAATAGCTTGTGATATTCCTACAGGAATAGATGATGAGGGGAATCTAAGACCTGTAGCATTTAGGGCAGATATAACCGTTACTATGGGAGCAGAAAAATTATCTTTATATAGTGATATGGCAAAAGATTATGTAGGAGAGATAATAAAAGCAGACCTTGGTGTTGCTTTTTCAAAATACAGAGGTAAAACAGATTATCATGTATGGGAGAAAGAAGATTTGGTATTGCCTATTAGAAGAAAACAAAACTCCCATAAAAGAACTTATGGGCATCTTGGAGTTTTAGCAGGAGATAAAAAGGGTGCTGCGGTACTTGCGGCAAAAGCTGCTTTTAATTTTGGATGTGGGCTTGTAAGTGTTGTAAGTCATGAAAATTTTAATATTCCATATGAGATTATGTTTAGTGAAAAAATTGAAAATTATTTTAATGCTCTTGCTTTTGGCATGGGAATGGGAAATTATTTTGATGATGAAATTGATAAATTATTAAATTTAGATATACCTATGGTAATTGATGCAGATATGTTTTATAAAGAAGAAATTAAAGAATTTTTAAAAAAAGATAAAATTGTTATAACTCCTCATCCAAAAGAATTTGCTTCTCTTATTAAAATACTAGGATTTGGAGAATATTCAACAAATGAAGTTCAAAAAAAGAGATTTGCATTGGCTGAAGAATTTAGTAAAAAATATCCAAAAGTAGTACTTTTACTTAAAGGTGCAAATAAAATAATTGCTTTTAATAAAAAACTTCATATTGACCCACTTGGAAGTGTGGCTTTGGCAAAAGGCGGAAGCGGAGATGTGTTAGCAGGTATGATAGGAGGATTGTTAGCACAAGGTTATCATCCTCTAAAAGCTACTTTAATGGCGAGTCTAGCTCATTCAATTGCTGGAAATTTCAAGCCAAATTATGCCCTAACACCTGAAAAACTTATAAAAAGGTTGGAAAATCTTGCGTGAATTTTTTAAAATTATCACCGAAGAGCACAATTTTATAAATCTTTTTTGGACTAATTTATCAAAAGTAGATGAAGGAGTATATAGAAGCGCACAGCTTACTCCTTGGAAGCTTAAAAAACTTATAAAAAAATATAATTTAAAAACTATTATAAATCTTAGAGGAAATAACAAAAATTACCTTTATCAAAAAGAAAGAGAAATTTGTGAAAAAATGGGGGTTGAGTATTATACAATTTCACTTCTTTCTCGCTCTCCTCATAAAATTAGAAAAGAAGAGCTTGAAAAATTAATATTTTTACTTCAAAATGCTAAAAAACCACTTCTTTTTCATTGCAAAGCGGGTGCAGATAGAAGTGGTTTTACAGCAGTTTTATATCATATTTTAAATGGAAAAGATAAATTTGAAGCAATAAGAAAAGAGTTGAAATTAAAATATGGATATTTGAGTTTTAGTAAAGCCGGAAGAATTAAAAAATTATTTGAACTTTATGATGAAAAAGAGGATTTTTTAGATTGGTTTGTTAAAAACAGAGAAATTATAGAAAAAAATTATAAATCAAATAAATTAGCAGATTTTTTGTATGATAAAATCTTAAAAAGAGAATAAATTTATAATCCAGATAATTGCAGCCTGAACTAAAGATAAAAATACGGCTGCACTTGCAATATCTTTTGCTCTTTTGGCTAAAAAATGCCATTTATCTGTTACTAAATCAACAACACTTTCAACAGCAGTATTTAAAGCTTCTGTTATTAAAATAATTATTAAACTTCCTGCCATTATAGATTTTTGAGTTATATTTAAATTTAGAAAAAAAAGTGATATCAAAAGTGGAACTATAAATAAAAGTTCAAGCTGAAATGCTCTTTCTTTAAGTAAAAACCAAAGACCACTAAATGCATAAGATGCATTTTTAAATAAATTATATTTTTTTTTCAATATACTACCTTTTTAATGAGAATTGGTGGAAGTTTATTTCTTAATTTATAATGCATCCATCCAGCACTTCCATCTATTTGAACTCCGTTTACATAATATGTTCCATCATCATTTGGATTTATAATTTCATAGCCTAAATCTCTTGTTAGCATTTTGGATATTAAATAGTGATTATATATAGGTTTTGAGAGATTTTTATCATATGTGTCACTATAATATAAAAATGGTACATAAGTATCTCCCCATACAAGTTGAGAATGTCCTCTTCTTCCATGTTCCCAAGGAAATCCCATCATTTCTCCATGGTCTGATGTAAAATAGATTACAAAATTTTTATAATGAGTTTTCATATATTCAATTATTTTATAAATTACATAATCTGTATAATAAATTGCATCATCGTATTGCCAAATTTTTGAGTCTTTAGGTGAAAATTTATTCCAAAAGTTTTTTGGAACATATTTAAGATATGGAGAATGGTCTGCTTTAAAATGTAAAACAACAAATGTTTTTTTATTTTTGTTAAATGGAATTTTTTTAAGAGCATTTATTAGCTCATCATCATATTGTCTTTTAAATTGCCATACAAATTTTTTATAATCTGCAAAATTAAATACATTAGAAATCAAACTTACATCGCTTTGCATACTAAGCCAATAAGTTTTATATCCGTTTTCATCTGCTAGTTTCATTATATTTGTTTTATTATTTCTTAAAAGAGCTATATTATCAGGTTCTCTTTTGTTATAAAAAAATGTTGTTACTGAACAAATTGTCCTAACAGAACAGCTTATAGCTTTTTTATAAATAAAATGAGGATCTTTTTTAAGTTTATCAAGATAAGGAGTGTTTTTATCTCTCCATCCGAAAAGATGCATATATCTTTCATTCATACTCTCACCCATAATCATTATTACAATAGGTTTTCCAGGGCCTATTCTTTTTACTATGTAAGGTTTATAGTGGTGATGTGGATGAGGTTTAAGAGATTTGAGTCCAGCTAGATAGATAGTATTTAGAGTATTTAACCAGCTAAAATGTGTAAAATTTGCAAGATATATATTTGCTTTTTTGTGAATGAAATAAGGATAGATTATTAAAATTACTAAAAACAAAGGAATTGCAAATTTTTTTGTTTTTGGTTTTAATTGTTTTAATAAAAAGTATGTAAATATACTTAGGATTATCCAAGTAGTTAAAAGTAAAATAACAATATTTTCAATGGAGCTTAAAGAATAAAAAATATCTTTAATATCAGATGAATTATTTAAAACTCCTAAATCAAACGGCATTATATAGGTGTGAAAATAAGCATAAAATCCAATACTTATAAAAGCAAATAATAAAAAAATTGATGTTATTATTGTAGTAAATATTTTGGGAGCAAAACTTAAAATATATCCTATTAAAAAAGTAGCAAGTAATTCTTTTAAAGTTCTATAAGGATTTATTTCATAAAAGTGATGCCAAAAAATATCTGCTATAAAATCTGGGATTAATAAAATAGCAGTAAAATAGAGTGCAAATATTAAATTTTTCAATATTTCTCCTTAATTTTTTTAGGCGGGAATTTATTTGTAAGTTTATATTCAATCCAACCAGCACTTCCGTTAATTTGAACACCATTTACATAATATGTACCATTTTCATTAGGATTTATTATCTTATAACCTAAATCTTTTGCTAACATTTTTGCAATTAAGTAATGATTATAAAACTTTTTTGTTAATTTTTTATGAAAGCTATCACTGTAATACAAAAATGGAACGCTTGTATCTCCCCATACAAGTTGAGAGTGTCCATATCTTCCTCCCTCCCATGGAAATCCTAACATTTCTGCATGGTCTGATGTGAAGTAGATTACAAAATTTTTATGATGAGTTTTCATATATTCAATTATTTTATAAAGTAAATTATCTACATACAAAACACTATCCATATAAGCAAAAAGCTGATGTTTGTGATAATTTTTGTAATTAAATGACCATTTATAAAAAGATTTTGGAGTATATTTTTCATATGGTGCGTGATTTGCTCTAAAATGTAAAATTACAAATGTTTTTTTGTTAAAATTTATTTTTTTAAGTTCTTTAAATAAAGCATCATCATATTTTTCTTTAAAATCTTTTCTTGTTTTTACTACATCTGCAAAATTTAAGTTTGTAGAAATAGAGCTTCCTTCATTTTGCATACTAAGCCAATATACTTTATAACCATTTTCTTTTGCAAGTTTAAGTAAATTGGTTTTTTGAGTTAAGAGCAATTCAATGTTATCTGGTTCTCTTTTTACATTAAAAAATGTAACTACACTAACAGGAGTATTAACACCACCACTAATAGCTTTTTTATAAATAAAATTTTTATCTTTTTTTAATTTATCAAGATATGGAGTATCATTATATTTCCATCCAAAAAGATTCATAAATTTATAATTTAGACTCTCACCCATAATCATTATTACAATAGGTTTACCAGCGTTTATTTTTTTAACTATGTAAGGTTTATATTTTTTGTATTTAGTTTTAGATAATTTGTTTGCGATAAACTGATTAATAGCAAAAAAAGTATTTAAATATCCAAAATGTGTAGGATTTGGCATATAAATTGAAGGTTTTTTCTTTACTAAAAATGGGAAAATTACTAAAAGTGCTATTAAAATTATAGTGGCTATTTTATTTGAATGAGGTTTTAATTTCTTATGAAATAGATTCATTATAATTAATAAAGTTATAAAACTTATAATTAAAAAGATAATTAAATAAATTATCGTATTTAAAGCCGTTAAAATATCTTGATATTGAGAAAAGATTAGTCCTATTTGATAAAATGGTAAGTATGTATGAAAATATGAATAATATCCTATTTGTATAAAAGTTAAAAGTAGAAAAAAACTACCAAAAATCAATTTTGGTTTTTTGGGAAGAAAAGAAATAATAAGTGAAATTGTAAAAGTTATTATAATTTCTTTAAGAGTATTTTTTTTATTTATCAAATAATAATGTTTGAAAATTAAATCAGCCAAAAAATCAGGGAGTAATAAAAAGAGTGTAAAGATAAAAGTAAATAAAATATTTCCTCTGTATTTAGATATTAAATTTTTCAAATAAATCCTTCATTGAAGTGTCTTTTTTTAATACATTTAAATCTAATAAACATTTTATCTTTTCATCATTAAGTAAAAGTCTATTGTAAAATTCTTCTTCAAGTTTGCCTTC
>JALVUH010000132.1 GCA_027035735.1 Nautiliaceae bacterium | reverse complement strand
TAAACACATTACCAATAGTATATATCTCTTTTTGTAAAAATTTTTTATTATCTCCAAAAACATTTATAGAAGAATCCAAAATTTTATCCAAATAAATAGTTGCATTTTTAATTAAAGAATTATATGTGAAAAATCTATAAATATTTTCTTTATCTTTTTCATATATCTCTACATAATTTAAAAATTTTTTATAAGTTTTAGGAAAATTTTGCTTAAAAAATTTATCATTTTTTATTGAATCTATTTCATTTTCTATTTTATTTATTTCATCCATTACTTTATCGTTATTTTCATATAAATAAAAAGTATCTTTCAAGACCAAATAATTTAACTTATATTGTTCTTTTTTAAGATAATCTAAATATTTTAAAATTTTATTACTATTTTCAAAATAATATTTTAAATGAATATTGTATTTCCATAATTCTATAACTATAACAACTCCCACAAATAATAAAGTTATAATAATAATTGAAAGCTTTTTTATATCTAATTTCATTTATAATCTTTCAAAAATTTAGGTTTTTTACCTGTTAATGTTTTTAAAAATGCCACAATAGCTTGAGCATCTTTTGTAGGAATATTAATACCTAAATTATAATATCCCATTTTTTTAACTGCTTGAAGCAAAGTTTTAGCACTCCCATCATGAAAATATGGAGCAGTAAGTGCAATATTTCTAAGAGTTGGAACTTTATAAACACATTTATCCGCTGGGTTGTGAGTTAAAGAATATCTATCTCCAACACAATCTTTAATAGGATGAATAACTCCTATTTTTTGAAAAGAATTTCCTCCTATATTTATACCATTATGACATATAATACATCCATAAGCTTTAAAAAGCATATAACCTCTTTTTTCTTCTTTTGTAAGTTTTGCTTTTCCTTTTAAATACAAATCAAACTTACAATCTGGAGTATACAAAGCTTTTTCAAATTCAGCAATAGCATCTGCCATCATATCATAGGTAATATAATTTTTATGATATATTTTCTTAAATAATTTTTTATATAATTTAGAACTATTAAGTCTTTTTTCTATAAGTTTGTTTGTCATATCCATTTCAATAGGATTATGAGTTGGTAGATATATTTGAGTTTTTAAATTTTTACAACTACCATCCCACATCTGTACAAAATTAAATCTGGCATTTAAAACGGTAGGAGATTGAATAAATCCTTTTCTACCATAAACACCAATACTTACTTTTCTTCTATCTGCCCATCCCTCTTTTGGATTATGACAACTTGCACAAGAGATAGTTTTATCTCTTGAGAGAATAGTATCAAAAAATAAAAGCTCCCCTAATCTTGCTTTTTGTTTATTAAAAGGAGCATTCTCAGGAATTGGAACAATCAAATTACTTCCAAATAAAAAAACAGCTATAAATATTATTAAAAATCTCATCTATTCCCTTTTTATTTAATAATTATATCACCCCCCCCCTTATAAAATCAAGAATCTTTAAATACTCTACACTTAACCCTTTTTAATTTTTCTTCAAAATTTACTTTTGGATAATCTATCTCTTTAAGAGTTGCAATAGTTCCTTTTCTAATCAGGTCACTTTTATGAGTATAAAGTCTAAATCCAAGTTTATATAAAGCACATCTCACAGGAGTGGCCACGCTATAAGTGGTAATTACTCCATCTTCATTTAAAATATTTTTTATATCCCTAAAATATTCTATAGTCCAAAGCTCTTTATTTACTTTTGGAGAAAAAGCATCTTGATATACTATATCTATATTTTTTAAATTTTTAATATATTCTCTTGCATCCATATTTGCAACTTCTACTTCTATATAATCGTCTTTGTAATATAAATCTTTACTTATTTTTTTAATTATATTTTTTATGTTTTCAAACTCTTTTGGATATTTAAAATCTTTAAGAGATTTAATCAATTCTAAATCAAGTTCGGGTGAAAAAATTTTAAGTTTTTTATTTTTTGGTCTATTTAAAATAGAAACAAAAGTATTATATCCAAGCCCAAAACAAATATCCAAAATTCTTATTTCATCTTTATTTTTAAACAAATCTTCCATAACACTTACATGCTTATAATATGTCTCTTTAAGAGCCCCTTCACTTGAGTGATAACACTCATTATATTTTAAACTTTTTAAAGTATATGTATTATCTTTTGTTTTAACTTCTTCCCATTTAGTCATTTTCTACCACTTCAACTAAAGCATTAAAAAGTGTTAGAATCTCTTTATCAGCTTTTCTTAAATGTTTAGAAAGATTAAAACTTATCATCCAAAGCATTTTTACAGCTATTTGAGGATATGTATCAATAAGAGTAATAAAAGAATTATGCTCAATTTCTAAAGTTTTAATATTACTTAAGGCTTTTATAGTAGAAGTTACAAGACCTCTATCTATTAAATTTATCTCTCCAAAAAATTCTTCTCCTCCGCCCTTTACACAAGTAACAACATAATCCTCTTTATAAATAGAAGTTTTATAAATTTCAACTTCTCCTTCTAATAGAATAAATGCTTTTGAAGAAAATTCTCCTTCTTTTAAAATAATTTCTCCTTTTTTATAATCCTTCTCTTCAAAAAACTCTATAGCTTTTTTATACTCTTCTTCACTTAAAGTCTTAAAGATAGGATGTTCTTTCATAATATCTCCTCTATCATAAGCTGAATAGTTCTACCTCTAAAATTATTCTCTTCTATACTAAATTTAAAAGTAATTATTTCATCAAATTCCCCATCATATCTAAAAATTACAGCTGGTAAATATATATCATTTTGAGAAAGAATTAACTTATAATGATTCTCTTTTAAATTTTGAATATGTTCTATTTTTGCAGTAGAGATAAATTTTGGCTTTGGATTTCCTTCTCCATAAGGTTCAAAAGAGTTTAATATATCTAAAAGTTCCATATCAATTTCACTAAAAGCAATTTCTCCTAATACAAAATCTTCAATAAAAAAATCTTTTTCATTGTATTTTTTAATTTTTTCATTAAGTTTTCTTTTAAGAAGTTCAAACTTCTCTTCTTTTATATTAAGCCCACAAGCCAATTTATGTCCACCAAATCCTTCAAGCAACTCTTCACACTCACTCACTAACTCAAAAATATCAATATTACCAAGACTTCTACCACTTCCTTTTAACAAATCTCCATTCTTACTAAAAACAATTGCCGGTTTATTATGTTTATGCACAAGTCTGCTTGCAATTATTCCTATTACGCCTTCGTGATAATCACCCTTTACCAAAATAAAATTATCTTCTTCTATCTCAATATTTTCAATAATATTTTTTTCTGTCTCTTTTCTCAAATTATTAAGTTTATCTAGTTCAAGATATAATCTATAAGCTTCATTTTCATCTTTGCTTATTAAAAATTTAAAAGCAATATTTGCATCATCCATTCTACCCGCCGCATTAAGTCTTGGAGCAATATTAAAAGCAATATCTACAGATTTAATTTCATTATTAAAAAATCTTTTTATTGCCTTTGCAAAAGGAGAAATAGCTCTATTTAATCTTTTAAGTCCCATATTTACAAGCACTCTATTCATATTTTGAAGTGGCATAACATCTGCAATTATTGCAATAGCTACAATATCAAGAAACTCTCTTAAATCTTTTTTCAATTTCATTTCATGCTTTAATGCTGCACATAAATACCAAGCAACCTCAGCTCCACATATCTCTTTAAATGGAAAATCAGGAGAAGTTTTTGGATTAACTATGGCATATGCTTCAGGCAATATTTCTGAGGGAGTGTGATGGTCTGTAATTATTAAATCAATTCCTCTTTGTTTACAAATTTCAGCCGCTTCAAAAGAGCTTATTCCATTATCAACAGTAATAATTAAATCAGCATCAATTTCTTCAAGAAGTTTTGGACTTAAACCATAACCATGTTTAAATCTATTTGGAATTTTAATCTCAAAATTATTATAAATCTCACTTAAAAATAGATGCATAACAGCACTACTACTAACTCCATCAACATCATAATCACCAACAATTATTATTTTTTCATTATTTTGTATAGCTTTTTTTATTCTTTTAGCCGCTTTTTTAATATCAGAGAGTAAAGAAAAATGAGGAATTGATAAAGAATCAATCTCTTCAATTCTAGATGAAAGAATCTCTTTTATTTTTGCCTTTGTAAGCATCTATTTACAGCTTCTTTGACATTTATAAGCATTCTCTACAAAAGACATAATCACTTTATTTGGAGATTTTAATTTATTTGTAAATTCAGGATGAAATTGTACTCCTACAAACCATGGATGATCTTTAAGTTCAACAGCTTCAATAAGCCCCTCTTTACTTTTACCACTTACAATCATCCCTTTCTCTTCCAAAGCCTTTTCATAAGAAGCATTTACTTCATATCTGTGTCTGTGCCTCTCAATCACTTTATCAGTTTTATAAGCTTCATGAAGCTTAGTTCCAGGCTTAATTAAACACTCATACCCTCCAAGTCTCATAGTACCGCCTAGAGGAGATTTATGAGTTCTAATCTGTTTTTGTCCACTTGCATCTATAAATTCATCTATAAGATAAACAACAGGTTCACTTGTATCTGGATCAAATTCTTGAGAATTTGCGTATTTTAATCCCAAAACATTTCTTGCAAATTCAATTACAGCAAGCTGCATTCCAAGACAAATTCCAAGATATGGAATTTTATTTTCTCTTGCATATTGAATTGCTTTTAATTTTCCTTCAATTCCTCTCTCACCAAATCCACCAGGAACTAAAATTCCACTAACTTCATTAAAAACTTCATCTAAATTATCTTCTTTTTCAAGTTTTTCACTATCAATCCATTCAATATTAACTTTCATATCAAGATGAGCACCGCTATGAATTAGAGCTTCTATCAAAGATTTATAAGACTCTTTTAATTGAAGATATTTACCTACAAAAGCAATCTTAACTTCTTTTTGAGGAGAAATTATCTTTTTGACTAAATAATTCCACTCACTCATATCCGGATGAAGCTCTCCTAAATCAAGATTTCTAGCAATTGGTTCAAGTATATTTTGATTTAGAAAATTAAGTGGCACTTGATAAACTGTTGGAGCATCTACAGCCTCTATCACACTATCGGTCTCAACATCACAAGATACTGCAAGTTTTTCTTTTAGAGATTTTGGAAGAGGCTTTTCTGTTCTTGCTACTATCATATGAGGAGTTATACCTATTCTTCTAAGCTCTTGCACTGAATGTTGAGTAGGTTTTGTTTTAAGCTCCCCTGCCGCTTTAATATATGGAATTAATGTAACATGAACAAACATTGCATTATGTTTTCCAACCTCATGCTTAAGCTGTCTTACAGCTTCTAAAAAAGGGAGTCCCTCAATATCTCCAACAGTCCCTCCAAGTTCTACTACTACAATATCATTACCATCTGCTACTTCTTTTATTCTTCTTTTTATCTCATCTGTAATATGAGGAATAATTTGAACAGTTTTACCTAAATAATCTCCTCTTCTTTCTTTTTGAATTACACTTAAATAAACTTGTCCTGTTGTAAAATTATTTTTTTTACTTAAATTTTTATTTAAAAATCTCTCATAATTTCCTATATCCAAATCTGTCTCAGCTCCATCTTCTGTAACAAATACTTCACCATGCTCAAATGGGCTCATAGTTCCTGGGTCTACATTTATATAAGGGTCAATTTTTACCATACTTACTTTAAATCCACTATGTTGCAATAAAGTAGCAATAGAAGCTGAGGTAATTCCTTTTCCAAGAGAGCTTAAAACACCGCCCGTTACAAAAATATATTTTGCCATAAAGTCCCTTTTTTATTGAAATTATAACATTTTCAAAAAAATTTATTAAAAAGTCTTTCTCCTTTAAAAAAGGAAAAATTAGAATATTTAAATTATTAAAAAAAATTTTTTTATGATAAAATATCAATCCAAAAAATAATGAAAGGTGGTGAGAGCAGTGCCAGGAATCGTAGTTCATCCAGGAGAAGATTTTGAAACTGCTTACAGAAAATTCAAAAGACAAGTAGATAGAAACCTTATCGTAGTAGAAGTTAGAAAAAGAAGATTCTACGAGCCGCCAAGCGAAAGACGCAAAAAAGAAAAAATTGCGACTCGTAAAAAAATCCTTAGAAAACTTTGGATGCTTAGAAGATACGAAAGCAGATTATAATCTGCTTT
>JALVUH010000131.1 GCA_027035735.1 Nautiliaceae bacterium | reverse complement strand
AAGGAGAGATTATGCTTGAAGGAATTATCAGAGAGAGTACCTCAAAAGCTTATACAAAAAAGCTTAGAAGGGATGGTTATCTGATTGCAAACATTTATGGAAAAGGTCAAGAAAACGTAAATGCTGCATTCAAAAAAGGTGATTTTATAAAAACATTAAAAAATAAAGAACACTTAATTTTTCCAGTAAAAGTTGGAGATAAAGAATATAAAGTTGTAGTTCAAGAATATCAAAAAGATCCAATCACAGGTGATATTTTGCATGTTGATTTATTAATGGCTCAAGATGGTATAAAACAATATTTTTATGTTCCAATTAAAGTTAAAGGAACTCCAATTGGATTAAAAAATAAAGGTGTTTTAGTATTCCATAGAAGAAGAATTAAAGTAAAATCAACACCTGAGAATCTACCAGATTATTTTGAACTTGATATAAGTAATCTTGATGTAGGTGATAATATTTTAATTAGAGATATTGAAATGCCAGAAGGTGTTGAGTGCTACTTAAATCCATCTATTCCAGTAGTTGGGGTTGTAAAAGCTAAATAATTTTTCCCCTTTTTGGGGTTAAAGAGGTTAAATGAAATTAATAGTTGGTCTTGGAAATCCTGGGAAAAAATATGAATTGAATCGTCATAATGTTGGATTTTTGGCAGTTGATTATTTAATAGATAAATTTAATGCTTCAAAAATTTCTTCAAAATTTAAAGGTGAACTTTTTAAATCAGGTGAATATCTTTTTTTAAAACCTTCTACTTTTATGAATTTAAGTGGAGAAAGCGTTGTTTTAGTAAAAAATTTTTATAAATTTGATAATAAAGATATTATTGTTATTCATGATGATATTGATTTAAAATTGGGAGCTTTGAGATTTAAAAGAGGTGGAAGTAGTGGTGGTCATAATGGTTTAAAATCAATTGATGCTCATATAGGAAATGATTATTATAGAATAAGAATTGGCGTTGGAAGACCTGAGAAGAAAGAAGAAGTTATAAATTATGTATTAAGTGATTTTAGTAAAGAAGAGTTAGAATGTATAAGGAAAAATTTTGAAAATATTAAAAAAGCAATAGACGATATTGAAAATGCTGCTTCAAAATATTCCAAAAAGCAGTGCTGATGTATTTTTTTTATATTTTTAAAAAGTATTTAAAAAATTTTTTGATAATATTTTTTGCAATATCTTTTTTATATGCAGTAGTTTCTGTACTTTTTAGTATTTCTAAAATGCCTTCTTCTTCAAACTTAATTATTTTGTATATTTTTTATGTATTTGTTTATGCTTCTTTGACTCTTTATCCTCTTTCTTTAATATTTGGATTTTTACTAACATTAAATCAAATGATAAAATTTAATGAATTAGTTAGTTTTTATTCGCTTGGATTTATGCCAAAAAAAATATTAAAACCTTTTTTATTTACATCTATTGGCATTATTATTTTGATGTTTGGTATACAGAGTTCAAAGTTGGCATATTCTAATGAATATGCACAAGCTATAAAAGATGCAAGAAGATTAAATACACAAAATATTTTTTTAAAATATCAAAACAAAGTAATTTATATTCAAAAATTAAATCCAATTTTAAAAACAGCTCAAAATATAAATGTAATAGAGATAAAAAATAATAGAGTTGTAAAGACTATTTTTGCAAAAAAAGCTATATTTAAAAATGATGTATGGGTTACAAATAATGCACAAATTGATTTTATTAATCAAAAAAGATGGATAAAAGAAAATAGCAATTTAATTTTTTTAAAAAATTTTAAACCAAAAATACTTTCAAATCTTCAAAAATTAAGAGATATATCTTTTTATGATGCATATTTAACTATAAAATATTTTAAAAATATTGATTTGAATACAATACTTTCTATAGTTTTTTTCAAAATTTTTACACCTCTTAGTATGTTAGCACTTATTTATTTTATTTTTTTAATTTCACCAATTCATATAAGAATTTCTAATACTGTGCTTTTTATGGTAAAATCCATAAGTTTAAGTGTTTTAGTTTGGGGAGGTATGCTTATTTTATATAAATTTTCAAAGCAGGGTGTTTTACCTTATTGGAGTTTAAGTTTTATTTTTATTATTTTAATAATTATTGATATTTATATTACAAGGAGAAAAAATGAATTTTAAAGAATTAGCACAAAAATATGATACACCTCTTTATGTATATGATTTTGATCATTTTACTGAACAATTTAATAAATTAAAAAAAGCTTTTAAAGCAAGAAAAAGCATAATTGCTTATGCTATTAAAGCGAATTCAAATTTAAGTGTTATAAAACATTTTTCAAATCTTGGAAGCGGAGCAGATTGTGTAAGTATTGGTGAAGTTAAAAGAGCACTTCTTGCTGGAGTAGATAAATATAAAATTATTTTTAGTGGGGTTGGTAAAAGAGATGATGAGATTCAAGAGGCTTTAATTAAAGATATTTTAATGATAAATGTTGAAAGTGAAGCAGAACTTGCAAGAGTGCATGATATAGCAAAAGAATTAGGAAAGGTTGCAAGAATTTCTATAAGAGTTAATCCAAATATAGACCCAAAAACGCATCCATATATATCAACTGGACTTCATGAAAATAAATTTGGTGTTGATATAGAAACAGCTAAAAAAATGTATATATTTGCACAAAAAAGTGAATATTTAAATCCTGTTGGGATTCATTTTCATATAGGAAGTCAATTAACAGAACTTGAACCAATTAAAGAAGCTAGCCAGATAGTAGCAGATTTGGTAAGAAGTCTTAAAGCCATAAAAGTTGATATTAAATTTTTTGATGTAGGTGGAGGTCTTGGTATAAGATATAAAGATGAAGAATTAATTGAGCCATATGATTATGCACAAGCTATTTTATCAACTCTTTCAGGACTTGATTTGACAATTGTGTGTGAGCCTGGGAGATTTTTGGTTGGTAATGGAGGATATTTTTTGACTAAAGTATTATATGAAAAAGTAAATGGAGATAAGAGATTTGTAATAGTAGATGGTGCAATGAATGATTTAATAAGACCAAGTCTATATAATGCATACCATAAAGTAGAAGTTTTAAGCTCAGTAAAAAATCCAGAAATTTCAAAAGCCAATATTGTAGGACCTGTGTGTGAGAGTGGAGATTTTTTTGCAAAAAATATAGAAATTCCGCAAACTAATCCAGGAGATTTGGTAGTAATCCATTCAGCTGGAGCTTATGGATTTACAATGAGTAGCAACTATAATACTCGTCCAAGAGCGGCTGAGGTGGCAGTAGAAAATGGAAGTGATAGGCTCATTAGAAGAAGAGAAACATTTGAAGATTTAATTGCTTGTGAAATTGATTATATGGTGTAGGAATGAGAGGATATTTTATTGATATTCAAGGGACTTTAATTGATGATAAAAATTTTTTGCCTCTTCCTGGAGCGATTGAATTTATTGAATTTTTAAATAAAAAAAATATTCCTTTTGTTTTAGTTACAAACAATACAAAAAAAGAATCAAACGAATTTATAAAATATCTTCAAAATTTAGGATTTAAATTTGATGAAAATCAATATATAGACCCACTTATGATTATAAAAAAAGAGCTAAAAAATGTAACTTTAAAGCCTTATGGAAATGAAAAATTTGTAGAAATTATCAAAAATAATTTTAAAACTTCTCAAAATCCTGAAGCAGTAATTTTAGGAATAAAAGTTTATTCTCCTGAAGAGATTAGTGAAATAATTGAAACCTTGCTTAAAGGTGCTAAACTTTATGGTATGCATAAAACTTCTCTTTATGTTAAAAATGATAAAAGATATCCAGGACTTGGAGCTATTTTAGAGATGTTAAAGTTTGCAACAGGTAAAGATTATCAAGTTTTTGGAAAGCCAAGTAAAAAATTTTTTCTTGAAGCTAGTAAAAAAATAGGACTTAATTTTGATAAAATTACCATTATAAGCGATGATTTGCATGGAGATTTAATCCCAGCAAAAGAGCTAGGAATGAAAAGTGTTTTAGTATTAACTGGTAAAATTAAAAGTAAAAAAGAGATTAGTGCTAATCCTGATTTAATTGTAAAAGATTTAAAAGAATATATGGAGATTTTAGGGAGAGAGAATGGAGAATGAATTAAAAAAATTAAGAAATGAAATTGATAAGATTGATAATCAGATTTTAGCTTTATTGAATGAAAGAATGAAAATCGTAAAAAAAGTAGGAGAACTAAAAAATAATTCAAATACTCCTGTTTATAGACCTGAGAGAGAAAAAGAGATAATTGATAGATTAACTTCTTTATCAAAAAGACAAAACGGAATTTTAGGAAAAGATGAGATTGAAGCTATTTTTCTTGAAATATTCGCGATAAGTAGAGCACTTGAAAGAAAAGAAAGAGTTGCATTTTTAGGACCGATTGGAACATATACTCATCAAGCGGCAGAATCTCGTTTTGGAGCAAATGCTAGATATTTGCCACTTCTTAATATAGAAGCTGTTTTTAAAACAGTTGCAAATAAAGAAGCAAAATATGGAGTTGTGCCTATTGAAAATAATACGGAGGGAGTTGTTGGTATTACACTTGATTCTTTAAAAAAATATAATGTAAAAATAGTAGCAGAAATTTGTATGGATATTCATCACTCTTTTGCATCACTTCAAGATGATATTACGAAGATAAAAAGAATATATTCACATCCTCAGGGTTATAATCAATGCTTGAATTTTCTTGAAACTCATGGTCTTTTGGATATAGAGTTTATTCCTACAGAATCAACAGCAAAAGCTGCTCAGTTAGCAAGTAAAGATGAATTAAGTGGAGCAATATGTTCTAAAATTGCCGCAAAACTTTATAATGTGCCTTTACTTTTTGAAAAAATAGAAGATAATTTAGCTAATAGAACTAGATTTATTGTAATAAGTGACTTTAAAACTCAAAAATCTGGTAAAGATAAAACAAGTGTTATAGCTAAAACTTCTCATAAAAGTGGTGCGCTTTTTGAACTTTTAAAGAATTTTAAAGAGAAAAATATTAATATTTTAAAAATAGAATCTAGACCAAACAAAGATGATACTTTCAATGCATGGTTTTATTTGGATTTTGAAGGACATATTGATGATAAAGATGTAAAAGAGATAATAGAAAAAAATAATATGATTTGGCTTGGAAGTTATCTTAAAGATTGTTAAAGGAATGTTATGTTTGAAACTCTTGAAAATTTAAAAACTTATGAAGCGGGTAAACCAATTGAATTAGTAGTTAGAGAATATGGTATAAAACCAGAAGATATTATAAAATTGGCAAGTAATGAAAATCCATATGGTCCATCTCCAAGAGTTATTGATGAAGTTAAAAAAAATTCACATCTTATGCATAGATATCCTGATGATAGTTTTTACGAATTAAAAAATAAGCTTGCAAAAAAATTTGAAGTTAATTTTGAAAATATTATAATTGGAGCAGGAAGTGATCAAGTTATAGAATTTGCAGTAAGAGGGATAAAACCTAAAAAAGTTTTAATGGCAGGAATTACATTTGCAATGTATGAAATATATTCTAAACAAATAGGGGCAGAAATTTTAAAAACAAAATCAATTACTCATAATTTAGATGAATTTTATGAAATTTATAAACAACAAAAACCAGAAATTATTTTTCTTTGTGTGCCAAATAATCCATTAGGAGAGTGTTTAGATAGTAAAGATGTATTTGAATTTATTGAAAAAATTGATGAAGAAACTTTAATTTTAATTGATGGGGCTTATCAAGAATTTGCTTCATATAAAGATAAAAATAAAGAAATTAAACCAAAAGATATATTAAAATATAAAAATGTGCTTTATACTGGAACTTTTTCTAAAGCTTATGGTCTTGGAGGAATGAGAGTTGGGTATGGAATAGCGAATGAATTTATTATAAAAAATCTTCATAAATTAAGACCTCCATTTAATATTACAATTCTTTCACAAATTGCAGCAAGTAAAGCTCTTGAGGATAATGAATGGGTAAAAATGGGGATTGAAAATAATTTTAAAGAAATGCAAAAATATATTGAATTTGCAAAAGAGAAAGGATTTGATTATATAGAGAGTTATACTAATTTTATTGTATTATTTATAAAAAATTCTACAAAAATAGCAAATGAACTTTTAAAAAGAGGAATTATTGTAAGAGATATGGCAAGTTATGGATTTGATGCTATTAGAATTACTATAGGAAAGCCTGAAGAAAATGATAAAG
>JALVUH010000130.1 GCA_027035735.1 Nautiliaceae bacterium | reverse complement strand
ATTTAAACTTAAAGTTTACTTAAATTAAGGTTTTTTTAAGGTTTCTTAACTACAATTCTACACCTAAAAAATTCACAAAAGGTGTGATAATGAAATTTACTAAGTCAATAAAACCTGAAGAGGTTAAAAGAGATTGGATTTTAATAGATGCTAAAGATAAAATTTTTGGTAGAGTTATTACTGAAATAGCTACAATTCTTAGAGGGAAACATAAACCATATTATACTCCACATGTAGATTGTGGTGATTATGTAGTTGTAATCAATGCTGATAAAGTTAAATTTTCTAAAGCTAGTAAACTTAACGAAAAATATTATAAACATACTGGATATTTTGGACATGTTAAAGAAGAAACTGTAGAAAAATTACTTAAAACTAATCCAGAAAAATTATTTAAATTAGCAACTAGAGGAATGCTTCCAAAAACTAAACTTGGAAGAAAAATGCTTAAAAAACTTAAAGTTTATGCTGGTGAAAATCATCCTCATACAGCTCAAATAAAGGGTAACTAATGAAAATGCACGGAAGAATTTATGCAACAGGAAAAAGAAAAGAAGCTGTAGCTAAAGTTTGGCTAAAAAATGGAAATGGAGAAATTATAGTTAATGGTAAATCTTTGGATGAGTTTTTAGGAGGAAGAGAAGCTCTTAAACTTAGAGTTAGATGGCCATTAATGCTTACAAAACAAGAAGGAAATTTTGATATTGAAGTAAAAGTTATTGGTGGTGGATTTGCAGCTCAAGCAGATGCTATTAAACATGGAATTTCAAAAGCATTAGTTGAATATGCTCCAGAATTTAGAGCTATTCTAAAACCTGCAGGACTTCTTACAAGAGACGCAAGAGTAGTAGAAAGAAAAAAATACGGGAAAAAGAAAGCCAGAAAATCTCCTCAATTCTCAAAAAGATAATTTCTCTTTTCTTTTTATATTCTTTAAATTTGTTATAATGTTGTTAAAAAGGCTTTTTTATGAAAAGAGCTGTTTTTTTGTCAGTAATTTTATTATTTGCAGGATGTAGTACTGTCCAAAAGAATGTAAAAAAAGTAAAAAATTTTACAAAATGTTATATAAATAAAATGCCAGCTCCTTTTTGGGTTTGTTATCAATCAGATTTTATGAGTGTGGGAAAAGTTTATACCAAAACTCCTTCAAGACTTATACAAGAAGAAGCTTATTCTAAAGCTATAAATGATTTAATTTCTAAACTTCAAAATAAAACAAAAATATTATTAAAAAAAGCAAATATCAATAATAAAGATATTTTAGAAAAAGTTAAAAATTTTGTAATCATAAATGCCATAGAAGGTGATAGCTGGTTTGATAAAAAAAATCATATTTTATATGTTCAAGCTAGTATTGATAAAGATGAATTTAAAAATTTTTTAAAACAACAGCTTAAAATAAAAAATTTTGAAAATCTTTTCTATGAAACATTTTGATTTTATTATTATTGGTGGGGGAATAGCTGGGCTTTTAAGCGCTTATCTTTTAAAAGAATTTAATATACTTCTTATAGATAAAAAAGGAATTTTAGAAGGTGCAAGTAGGGCAGCTGGTGCTTTTTTGTTTCCTAAAATTTCCAAAAAATCTTCATATACCGATTTTATAAATAAAGCTATTATAGAATCATTCTCTTTTTATGAAAATTTAAATATTAATACGCATAAAAAAGGTGTGCTTTTATTACCAAGAGATGATAAAGATTTAGAAAAATTTAAAGAATATGAAAAACATATAAAGCTTCCATTTGAAAAAATAGGTAATGGATTTTTCTTTAAAGATGGAGGATTTATAGAAGTTGATGAGGTTAGAAGAAAAATTCAAGTTCCATTTTTAAAAGAAGAAGTAAAAATTATAAAAAAAGAGGGTAAATTTTGGAGAGTAAATGATAAATTGAGTAGAAATATTATTTTGGCTACTGGGTATGAAAAATTAATTGATATTCCATATATAAACATAAGACCTATTTGGGGAGAGAGGATAGAGATATCTGGAGAGTGGGAAGGAAATTTGGAGATTTTTTATCATAAAAATTGTTCTGTAGCACAAATAGATAATATATTAAGAATTGGAGCAACTCATAAAAGAAATTGTTTAGAATGTAAAGAAAATGAACAAGAAGCAATTGAATTAATTCAAAAAGCAAAAGAAATTGTAAATATAAAAAAGTATAAAATAGAGAATATTAAAGGTGGATTTAGAGCTGCAAGTATAGATTACTTTCCTATAGTAGGTAAAATTATAGATGTAAAAGAGACTTTAAGATTACAGCCTAAAATAGTAAAAGGTGAATTGCCAAAAGAAATTAGATATATTGAGGGTATGTATATTATAAATGGAATGGGAGGAAGAGGTTTTTCTAATGCATTTCTTTGTGCTAAAATGTTAAAAAATTATATTTTAAATAATGAAAATTTAGGAAAAATTGATACAAAAAGACTCTTTATAAAATGGGCTAGAAAAGAGGGAGAAAAGTTTTTGAGAGAATTGAAGGAGAATAAATGTTAAGAGTGGAGAAGGTTACAAAGCATTTTGGTGGAGTTGTAGCTATTAAAGATGTTACTTTTAGAGTAAAGCCAATGGAAATTTTTGCATTAGTTGGTCCTAATGGTGCAGGGAAAACTACACTTTTTAATATTATTACAGGTGTTATTAAACCTACAAGCGGTCATATCTATTTTAAAGATGAAGAAATTACAGGTCTTAGTCCATTAAAGATTGTAAGAAAAGGCATTTCAAGAACATTTCAAAATATAAGATTATTTAATAGTTTAAGTGTGCTTGAGAATGTATTGATTGGTTTTGATAAATCTTATGAATATAATTTTTTTGAAGCAATGTTTAGATTTCCTAGATTTTTTAAACAAGAAAAAATTCATAAAGAAAAAGCCTTTGAAATACTTAAATTTTTAGGGATTGAGAAATATGCTGAATATAATGCAAAAGCTCTTAGTTATGGAAATCAAAGAAAAGTTGAAATAGCAAGAGCTCTTGCAACTGAACCAGATTTGCTATTGCTTGATGAACCAGCTGCAGGTATGAATCCAAAAGAGACAGATGAACTTGCTGATACTGTATTTAAATTAAGAGAAGAGATGGAAAAAACTATTCTTTTTATTGAGCATGATATGAAATTTGTGCAAAAAATTGCTGATAGAGTATTAGTTCTTGATTATGGTAAAACTATTTTTGAAGGAAAACCAGCAGATATGATGCAAGATGAAAAAGTTATAAAAGCATATTTAGGAGATATTGATGTTGAAGGTTAAGGATTTAAAAGTAAAATATGGAGTTATTGAAGCAGTAAGAGGGATTAGTTTTGATGTTAAAGCAAAAGAGATAGTTACTATAATTGGTGCGAATGGTGCTGGTAAAACTTCAACATTAAATGCAATTTTTAATATGGTAAAAAAGGAAGGGGAAGTTAAATTTTTTGAAGCTGATATTTCAGATTTGCCAACTCATGCTATTGTAAAAAGAGGAATGGCGCTTGTTCCGGAAGGTAGAAAAATTTTTATTAACCTTACAGTAGAAGAGAATCTAAGAATTGGAGCTTATATTAATGATGAAAATTTTGAAAAATTAAGAGATGAAATGTATGAAATGTTCCCAAGATTAAAAGAAAAAAGAAATACTTATGGAGGAAGTCTTAGTGGAGGTGAACAACAAATGCTTGCAATTGCAAGGGCTTTGATGAGTGAACCTAAAATGTTAGTGCTTGATGAACCATCTCTTGGACTTGCTCCAAAAATTGTAAAAGAGGTATTTGAAATTTTAATTAAACTAAATCAAGAAGATGATGTGACGATTTTACTTGTAGAACAAAACGCAGCAGCTGCATTAAAAATTGCAAATAGAGGTTATGTAATGGAAAATGGAAAATTAGTATTAGAAGATGATGCAAAAGAATTATTAAGAAGTGAGGAGATTAAGAAAAAATATTTAGGAATGGAATAATGGAAAGTGTAGAAAAGCGCTTTATAAATTTTAAAATAAATATTTTAAAGTTATCTATTGTTTTAACATTCTTTTTAGCGCTTTTTTTCTTTTTATTTCATTTTTTTATGTATAAAGGAAAATATCATTATTTGGTTTTATTAATGGAAATTACATTAGTTATAATTTCTTTTTTTTCTTTTATAAAAGTAACAGAGAAAAATTATAAAATAATTGCTACTGAAGAGTTTTTAGCTCTTTTTTTTACTATAGTTTTATTATCGGTAATTTATTATGATAATTATTTTTTCCCTATTTGGATGTTTGGAACATTAATAGTATTTTCATTAGTTACTGATTTTGTATTAGGAGTGATATTTTTATTTTTATGTATGGGAATTTTTGATTTTTTATATATTAAAAGAGTAGATTTATATGCATTTTTGACATTAAATGCACAATTTATAGCTTATTTTTTATTTGGATTAATTTTAATAAAAAAAATTCAAACACTTCAAGAAAAAACATATATATATGAAAATCTTTTATACGAAGTTTCTATAAAAGATGTTTTAACTAATCTTTACAATAGAAATTATTTTGAAAAGACAGTAAAACTGCTTCTTGAAAAAGCAAAAAGAAATAATCAAAAAGTGTTATTTTTAATTTTAGATATAGATCATTTTAAAAATATAAACGATACATATGGACATCCAACAGGAGATATAGTATTGATAGAAATCACAAAACTAATTAAAAATAGTTTAAGAAAAAGTGATTTGTTTGCAAGAATAGGAGGAGAAGAGTTTGCTATTTTTATAGATGATTGCAAAGATAATCCTCATATTTTAGCTGAAAAATTAAGAAAAATTGTAGAAGATTTAACAATTAAGGTAGAAAATTTAGAAATTAATGTTACTATAAGTATAGGAGGAGTGCTTTCTAATAATTATGATTATGAATATTTATATAAAAAGGCAGATGAAAATTTATATATTGCAAAAAAAAGTAGAAATAAGGTAGTTATAAGTAAAGATTAATTTTTCCCTATAATCTCTCCTATTTTTCTTCTCATCCATTTACCCATTTTCATATTGTGATATGCCCAGTAAAGATATCCCATATCAATTTCAGCTACATCTTGAATAAGCATACCTTTATATTTTCCAATACCAAATCTAAATTCAGGCTCTACATCAAGTTCTTCTAAATGTTTTTCAATTGAATATTTAACATCTGGATCTAAATCTGTTAGACTTAGCATATATTCTATATAATCAGGATCTTTTATTAAGACATCTTTTATTTTTTCAAATTTATATTTTCCTTGATAAAATTTATCATGTAAAACAGGTTTTTTTGTAAGGGTAATTAATTCATCAAAATCTTTTTCCATATTTTGGATTATATATTTGAATAAAAGATATAAAACTATTACATCTCCTAAAGCGTCATGTGCATTTATTTTAATATTATATTTTTCACAAATTTCTTTTTCTTTTTTATAAAGTCCTAGGGCATATCTATTATATTGTAAAGAAAATTTTCCTTCTGGTAAAATATGTTTTAACACTCTAAAAGTGTCAATAAGTTTAAAAAATGGATTGAAATCTTCTTTTTTTAACATATCCAAATCAAATTTTGCATTATGAATAACTATTAGATTTTCAGGAGAGTTAAGTTCTTTTAATCTTTTGAAAGCGGTTGTAAATTTTATTTTAGGTTTATCTTCTACCATTTCTGGAGTAATATGATGAACTGCCATTGCTTCAAATTTTATATCCACAGGAGGTTTGACAAGTTCATTATGTATCTCTTCTATTTCAAAATTTTCATTTATTACAAGATAACTTAGTTGGCAAATTCTATCTTCTTCTTTATTTCCTGTTGTTTCTGTATCAAGTATTATTATTTTCATTTTTTTCCTTAATAAATGGTATTTTTATTATATATTTATCATTTTCTGTAATTATTTCAAAATATTTTGAAATAATTTTTTTATTTGGATGAGATTTTATTATAATTTCTATTAATGGATATTTTTGTTGATTTATTTTTAAATATTCTCCTACTTTTAAATGTAAAAATATTTCAATATTTGATTGATGTTCAAATATTTCAAATAAAATATGCAGTAGTTCTTTTTTATTTAAATAAATCTCATTTTCCTCAAAAGATAAATCAGGATAAATTTTGAATTTTGTATTTTGTTTTAGAGTGATATATTCTATAGCAAAATTTATTAATTTTAATAAGTTTGTTTTTTCAAGATGTTCTATGG
>JALVUH010000129.1 GCA_027035735.1 Nautiliaceae bacterium | reverse complement strand
CCAACTATAAATGTCAAAGGTAAGAATATAAGTGAAATAGCTGCTAGACGTTGCATTGCTTTATTCATTTTAGTGGATAAAATACCCATATGAAGGTTTAGTAAATATCCTGTTCTATCAAGCAAGGTTTTTGATTCATTTATTAGATATTTGAGATGTTCATTAATATCAATAAATTCATATTTTAATTTTTTTCTTGTAATAGGTGGAAATCTGTTGTAAGCTCTATTAATTACATCTTTTGTTTGGACTGAGAGTTTAGCAATTCTATTTAATGTTCGTCTAGCATAATAAATATCTTTTTGAAGTTCATCTTCTTCAATATCTTCGTGAAAAATAGAATCTTCTAAATCTTCTAATGCTTCATCAATTACATCAATTATTAAAATTGTGTTATCTACTAATATATCTGCAATTAAGTATGTAACATAATAAAAATCTTGATTTTTATATCTTTTTACAAACTTTTTTGCTATTTCCGTAATTATCTCTTTTTCTTCTGCCAAAACAAAAAATTTATTTTCTGTTATAATAATTACTACATTGCTATCATCATATAATAGATTTTCTTCTTCATCAAATTTTATATATTTTAAAATTATTAATTTAAATGATTCTCCTTCTTCATATGTTAAAGATTGATCTTCACTTTGTATATCTTCTATAAAACTTTCAGGAAATCCATGAGTTTTGAGCCAATCAATTAT
Organism: Nautiliaceae bacterium; assembly: GCA_027035735.1. Taxonomy (GTDB): domain Bacteria; phylum Campylobacterota; class Campylobacteria; order Campylobacterales; family Nautiliaceae; genus JALTBU01. The sequence goes on along the minus strand of JALVUH010000129.1, from coordinate 5,546 downwards.
TTTTTGATTATTAACTGTGGAGAAGATTATCTCTTTTTCATTTTCTTTAATTTCTAAGTTTTCTTCTTTTAGGAGTTTATTATTTTTATAAATATACATTTTTACCTCCTTATGGAGGTTGCAGGGGCTATAAAATTTATTCAAAGTTATAGCCTCTACAACCTAAAGATTTTGGAATTATAACAATTTTTTTAAAATTTATATTATAATTTTTGAAGATGAGTGAAAATTTTTGCTTAAGTTATTTTTTAAAAATACAAAATTTTAATAAAATTTGCTGTTACAAATTAATTGAACATTTTTAATAGTTTGTTTTTATTGAAAATATCAGTGGATAATATGAAAAAAAAAAGAAGTTAAACTCCTAAAACTTTTACTTTACTTTTATCTACATCACAAATATTTGGAATATTTTGAGGATTAAGAGCAAGAGCTTTATTATCCATAATTACTATTTCATTATCTAAAATATGTTTTGCTACTTTTTTAGCTCCATCTAGTGAATGCATATAACAGCTTCCACATTGATAAATATTTGCTTCAGGAATAGTGTCAGTATCAAGTATATTTTGCATAGAAGCTCTCCATGCTTCAATAACTTCTTCATCTTTTGGTTCACCTATAACACTCATATAAAATCCAGTCCTGCATCCCATTGGAGAAATATCTATAATGTCATAGTTTGGTAAATTTTCTCTCATATATCCTGCAAATAGATGTTCAAGTGTATGCATAGCTTTTTCATCAATTATTTCTTTATTTGGTTTTGCAAATCTAACATCATATACTGTAATAATATCTCCACTAGGAGTTTTTACATGTTTTGCGACTCTAAGACCTGGTGCTGGCATTTTTACATGATCTACTAAAAAACTATCAAGCATTGGCATTATTAATCCTTTTTTCTAATTATAACACAATTGAATAAAATTTTTGAATTCCTTATAAAAAGGAAATATTGTAAAAAAATTATTTGAAAATTATAGTATAATTTCGTTTCTAGTTCTCACCTCTTTATTCCTTGGACGGGTTGCGCGTAAGCGTTAAGGGAGAGGGAGGCTAAACCCAAAATTAAAAAAATATAACAAGGAGAAAAACAATGCCGTGTAATGTGACAATGAAAGATTTATTAGAAAGTGGTGTTCATTTTGGTCATCAAAAGAGAAGATGGAATCCAAAAATGAAAAAATTTATTTTTGGTGTTAGAAAAAATATTTATATTATTGACCTTCAAAAAACTTTAAGATATTTAAAATATACATATAATATAGTAAGAGATGCTGCAGCAGAAGGTAAAACAATCCTTTTTGTAGGAACAAAAAAACAAGCAGTAGAAGCTATTAAAGAGCATGCTACAAGAGCTGGTATGCCATATGTAAATCACAGATGGCTTGGAGGAATGCTAACAAACTTCAAAACTATCCAAAAATCAATTAGAAAACTTGAAATAATTGAAAAAATGCAAGAGAGCGGACAAGTAAATCTACTTACTAAAAAAGAAAGATTAATTCTTGAGAGAAGAAGAGCTAAACTTGAAAAAGTTCTTGGTGGTATTAGACATATGAAAAAAATTCCTGATATGCTATTTATTATTGATACAGTAAAAGAGAAAATTGCAGTTGCTGAAGCAAATAAACTTGGTATTCCTATTGTAGCACCTGTAGATACAAACTGCGATCCAGATTTAGTAGATTATCCAATTCCTGGAAATGATGATGCAATTAGAAGTGTAAATCTTTTCTGTAAAACAATTGCAGATGCGATTATAGAAGGAAAAGAGATGGCTGAGAGTGCTGCTGAAGAAGCACCTGTAAGTGAAGAAGAGATTAATCAAGAAATTAAAGAAATAAAAGAAGAAGCAGCTAACGAAGAAAAAAGTGAAGAAGAAATTAAAGAAGAAATAGAAGAAATTCAAAAAGAGGAGGCGTAATATGGCAAACATTACAGCAGCACAAGTAAAAGCACTAAGAGAAAAAACTGGTGCTGGAATGATGGATTGTAAAAAAGCATTAGTTGAAGCAAATGGAGATGAAGAAAAAGCAATTGAAATTTTAAGAAAAAAAGGTCTTTCAAAAGCTGCTAAAAAAGCTGATAGAAATGCAGCTGAGGGAAGAGTTGAAATTTATATTACACCTGATTTCAAAAAAGGTAGCATTGTAGAAGTAAACTGTGAAACTGACTTTGTGGCAAAAACTGATGAATTCATTGAATTTGTAAGTGAAACAGTTAAAACTATCAATGTAAATGATATTGCTGATGTAGATAGTTTAATGAAAACTCCTTTTGGTGAAGGTACTTTTGAAGAAGAACTTAAAGTTAAAATTGCAAAAATTGGTGAAAATATTGTTGTTAGAAGAATGGCTACAATTAAAGCACCTGAGAATGGAATTGTAAATGGGTATATTCATGCGGGCGGAAGAGTTGGAGTACTTGTAGCTGCTGCTTGTGATAAACCTGAAACTTGTGAAGCAATTAAAGATACTTTAAAAGATATAGCTATGCATATTGCAGCTATGAAACCAACATATCTAAATCCAGAAAGCGTACCTGCTGATGTTATTGAAAAAGAAAAAGAGATAGCAAAAGCTCAGCTTCTAAAAGAAGGTAAACCTGAAAATGTAATTGAAAAAATTATTCCTGGTAAAATAAAAAAATTCTATCAAGAAGTATGTTTAACAGAACAAGAATATGTAAAAGCTGAGAAAAAAGAAAGCGTAGCTGAAGCATTATCTAAAGCTGCAAAAGCCGCTGGAGGAAGTGCAAAACTAGTTGATTTTATTAGATTTGAAGTTGGAGAAGGATTAGTTAAAAACGCATGTAATATGGCAGATGAAGTAGCAGAGGCTTTAAAATAAGCCTTTGCTTTTATTTTTTTAAGAAAATATCGCAGACACTAAAATGAATTTTTGAAAATTAATTACTTTATTTAGCATTAAAAATTTACTCTTTTAACATATTTAGTTAATGCCAGAATATTTTATGCTTTTGGTATAATTTGAAAAAAGGCTTAGTTTGTTAGAAGCTGTAAATATATCACACTCTTTTGATTATCTTTTATTTGAAAATGTAAATTTTAAAATATCTCCAAGAGAAAAAATTGCTATTGTAGGTAAAAGTGGAAGTGGTAAATCTACTTTGCTTCATATTCTCTCTGCTCTATTAAAACCTCAAAAAGGAGAAGTTGTTTATAAAGGGAAAAATTTATATTCTTTAAAAGAAAAAGAGCTAATTAATATTAGAAGATATGAATTTGGAATAATATTTCAATTTCACTATCTTTTTAATACATTTAGTGCTTTAGAAAATATAGAAGCTGCTGCAATTCTAGCTCAAAAAGAGATTGATTGGAAAATATTAAAAAGACTTGATATTGATAAAGTTATTCATCAAAATATTCAAACTTTAAGTGGAGGACAGCAACAAAGAGTAAGTATAGCAAGAGTTTTGGTGAAAAAACCAAAAATAATTTTTGCAGATGAGCCAACTGGGAATCTTGATAAAGTAAATGCAAATGAAGTAATGGAAATTTTAAGTGAATATTGTGAAGAAAATAATGCTTCTTTAGTGACTGTAACTCATGATACAGAACTTGCAGAATTTTTTGATAAAGTATATGAATTAAAAAATAAAAGGCTTAATCTTTGGAAATAGCTTCATTGCTAACACCTGTTAATGTAACTACATTTTTGCTTTTATTTATTAGATTTGCTTCTTTTTTATCTTTTTTACCTATTTTTAATTATAAAACTATTCCAATGATTGTGAAGGCTGCTTTTGCTTTTTGGCTTAGTATACTTTTTTTCCCAATTACGCCAAAAGTTACTTTTGAAATTAATCTTTTTAATTTGTTTATTGGAATATTAAGTGAAGTTACTTTGGCTTTTTTTGTGGGCAGTGCTTTAAATTTGGTTTTTGATATATTAAGATATGCGGCAGAGCAGATTAGTTTTGTTATGGGATTTACGATGGCAAATGTGTTTGATCCAAATGCTGATATTCAATCTACTATTTTGTCAGAATTTTTTGTGTGGGTAGCAGTGCTTATTTTTTTTAGTTTTGGAGGAGATCATCTAGAGATTTGGCTTGTTGCAAAATCTCTTTCTCATTTGCCACTTGGAGCTATTTTTGATATACACTCTTTTTATCAATTTTTTTTGGATTATATGTATAAATATTTTGTATTTGGTTTTTCTTTGGCATTTCCAATATTGGCTATTTCATTATTTAGTGATATAATTTTTGCAATGATTATGAAAACAATGCCTCAATTTAACCTTCTTGTAGTTGGATTTCCTATAAAAATTGCTATAGCATTTTTAGTATTAATGGCAATAATCGGTGCAATGATGAGAGTATTTCAAAAAGAAATGATTGAAGTGTTTAATGTAATGTTTTCTATTATTGGCTAAGTCTATATGGTGTTGCTTTTGATTTTAGATATTCAAAAAACCAATCAAATTTTTTTATTAAATGTTTGTCATAATGGAAAATTATATATTCATAATTTTTAAAAAATGCGCTATATGAATAATTTGCTGAGCCTGTAATTAAGATTTTATCATCTACAATGGAAACTTTTGCATGTAATTTTCCAAAATCTCCATTTTTATAAGCCTTGCCATGAAGAAGATAAATTTTTATATTTTTAATGGCTGCTAGATTTGGTATAACACTTTTTTGAAATTTTGCTTCTTTTTTATCTGCAATTATTGTAATTTTTACATGGTGTTTTGAAGCAATTTTTAGAGCTTTTGCTAATTTTTTGTTAGTAAAAGTATATATAATTATCTTTATGTTTTTATGAGCGTGGGTGTAAGTATAGTATAGTTTGTTTTCAGCTTTTTTACCATCTATTGGCATAAAAAAGACTTCACTTGCAAACAAAAAAGTGCTAAAAATTAGTGAAATTAAATATTTCATTGTTTTCTCTTTTTTTAATATAATTATATAAAAAAACGGGGATTTGTCATGAAAATATTATTAATTACTGAAAATGCGACAATTCAAAAACTTTTTACATTAAGTGCTCAAAAAAGAGGTGATGAAGTATCTATTGGGAATTTAGAATCTATTCCAGATGGTAAATATGATGTTGTTTTTATTGATAAAGAACTTTTTAGTGATGAGTTATTTAATAATTTAAAGTCTTCTTTTGAAAATGCTAAATTTGTTTTAATTTTAAATAAAAATGATGAGAAAATTCCCGGATTTGATGATTTTATTATAAAACCATTCTTACCTACAGATTTAATTGATTTATTAGATAAACTCCAAAAGAATGAAAGCAAACAAGAAACAGAAGAAAATATAGATGAATTTGATTTGGAATCTTTTGATGATTTGGATAATTTTGATACAGAAGATTTACAAAGTGATGATTTAGAAGAGGATTTTGTAATAAGTGATGATGAGCTTGAAAAAGAGGTTGAAGAGAATGAAGAGGAGGAGGATTTTATTATAGAAGAGGATGAGTTAGATAAAGAGTTGGATGATGAAGGATTATTACAGGAAGATGAAATTGAAGAAGAAGCTTTGGAAAATGAATT
>JALVUH010000128.1 GCA_027035735.1 Nautiliaceae bacterium | reverse complement strand
TTAAAAAGATTATTAAAATTCCTGTTATGTGGTTTGGGATTTTGGCTTTAATTTTAAATATTAAAGGTATTCATTTTAGTAATGATGTTATGAAAATTTTGCAAATGGGAGCTTTTGCTTCTATTGTAACTCAACTTATTATTTTTGGAGTTTATATAGCTGAGATTAAAATAAAAGCAGATGATAAAGCTTTGGTTTTCATTACAATTTTGAATAAGTTTATAATATTTACATTTGTAGGATTTTTAATTTTAAAATTTTTAGGAGTAGAAAATAGATATTTATGGCCAATTTTATTAGAAATTTCTACTCCATTAGCTATTTCAAATGTAAATTTAGCAGCACTTTTTAATCTTTATCCTCAAAAAGTCTCTTTTTTGGTATTAATTACTAGTGTAATATTTTTAATTTTATTACTTATAAAAACTTTGCTTTTATAATTCCTAAATATTCATGTAAAGCCCAAAAACTTTTATATAAAGAATCCATTGATGGTAAAAAATCATACCATGAATAATTATAATCACTCAAAAAATCTGTTGGTCTTGGTATAACCTTAAAACCGGCTCTTTTAAAATCAATCATCGCTCTTTTCATATGAAAGGCACTTGTTACTAAATAAATTTTCTTTTTAAAATGATTTTTTTCAAAAAGTTTAGCACTAAAATAGGCATTTTGTTTTGTATCTTTTGATTTGTATTCAAAATAAGCTTTTATATGAAAATGGAAAGAATTTTCTAAAAATTTAATATCATGTTTTACAGCACTTGCTTCTTTTCCTTCTCCTCCACCACTAAAAATTAAAGGAATATGCTCTGTTGATGCTATACTCATTCCATAAACTAATCTTTTAAATTGATGAGCAGAAGATTTTATAACATCTTTGCTGACAACTCCTCCTCCCAAAACTACTACATATGGAGCTTTTTGTTTGGGAATTTTTATATTTTCAAGGGGATAGAGCAATAAGTTTGATAGCGGTTTGATAGATAAAATCCAAATTAATCCTGCTAGAAAAAATATAGATTTTTTATATCTGCTTTTTATTGCTATGAAAAATAAAATTATGATAAAAATTCCTGGAGGTAATAAAAAAGCAGTAATTAGTTTTGAAATTATAAATAACATTTGTCTCCTTTTTGGTAAAATCTTATCAAAAAAGGAATAGATTGAGAGTATTAATCACAGGAGCAAGTAGAGGAATTGGTAAAAATTTAGCTAAATATTATAAAACAAAAGGATATGAAGTTTATGGCATAGCAAGAGATGCAGAAAAACTTAAAGAAGTATGTGATAATTATTATGTATGTGATTTAAGCAATTTAGATGAAGTGAGTATAGTTAGTAAAAAATTAAGTAATATTAAATTTGATTTAATTATTTTAAATGCAGGTATTTCTTCTCCTCACTCAAGAGATTTTCCACCTATTGAGGCATTTAAAAAAGTATTTGATGTAAATTTACTTTCAATTCATGCTCTTTTAGAGCATATTGATTTTAAAGATTCAAAACTTGTTTTTATCTCTTCTCTTGCTTCGCTTCTTGGGGCTCCTACTTCTTTAGCTTATAGTGCAAGTAAAAGAGCTCTTAATTCATATGCTGAGAGCTTGTATTTTGCTGGAATTGATGTAGTTTTAATTTTGCCTGGATTTATAAAGACAGATATGACTAAGAATCATAATTTTTATATGCCATTTTTAATGGATTTAGATGAAGCAACAAAAAGAATTGTAAAAATGATTGAGAAAGATAAATTTTTTAATCCTTTTCCTCTTAGGTTTTATTACATAATTAAACTTTTTTCTCTTTTACCTAATAATTTAAAAAGAAAAATATTGAAAAAATATGTTAAATCAGATATAGTAGAGTAAATTCCTAATGGAGAATAGGCAATGGAGAATGATAAATTAAAAGTTTTAAAAAAAGAGCTTTTAAAAAAAGGTTTTATTATTGAAGGAGTTGTTGGCTCTTTTGCAAGAGGAGGGAATTATAATGATATTGATATAGTTTATTCAGTTAATAAAGATTTTTTAAGAAGTTATAAAGGGTTTAGGGCTGTTATTGAGATAGAAAATATCAAGAAGTTTTTAGAGAAAGAGTTGAAAAAGAGTGTAGATTTAATTGCGAAAAATTCAATGACTAATACTGCTAAAAAATATATGCTAAAAGATTTTGTAAATGTATGAAAAAATAGATTTTATTTTAGAAATGATAGAAAATATAGAAAAAATCATTAAAAGACATAAAGGTATTGTTGATGCTTTAAATGATTTTGAAGGTCAAATGGCAATTTTTATGGGACTTGCTCAAATTGGGGAGACTTTGAATAAGTTTGATGATTACTTTATAGAAAAATTTGATTTAAAAGAGGAAAAATTAGGGGCTTATTATACAAGAAATTATATAGTGCATGATTATGAGGGAGTAGATTTGATGATAGTTGAGAATATATTAAGGGTTCATTTACCTATTTTAAAAGAGAAACTTTTAAAGGCTAAAAATGAGAATTAATTCAGTTTGTACTTATTGCGGAGTAGGATGTGAGATTGAAGCTGAGATTGAAAATAACAAAATAAAAAAGATTCATCCTGTAAAAAATGGGCTTTCAAGTGGAGGAGAGCTTTGTATTAAAGGAAGATATGGATATGAATTTTTAGATAAAAGAATTAATAAGCATTTAGTAAGTTATAAATTTATTGAAAAAAATGCTAATGATTTGCCTTTTGAACTTCAAGTTAGAATTGCAAATTTAATAGAGTATGATGAAAAATTTTATGAGGCTCCTTTTAGTTTAGCAGTAGATTTAGCAACTTGGAAAATAAAAGATATCATAAAAAAGTATGGCTCACGCTCCATTGCAGCAATTGGAGGTGCTAGGACAAATATAGAAAGTGCATGGCTGTTTCAAAAATTTGCAAGAGAAATTTTAAAAACTCCTAATGTGGATAATTGTGCAAGGGTTTGTCACTCTCCAAGTCTAAGTGGACTTAAAATGAGTATAGGAGAGGGGGCAAGTAGTGTAAGTTTTGATGAAATATTTAATGCTGAAGTTATTTTTGTAATTGGCTCTAACACTACAGAAGCTCATCCTATGGTAGCAAGTAGAATTATTAAAGCTAAAAGAAGAGGTGCAAAACTTATAGTAGTAGATGTAAGAGAGATTCCTTTAATGAAATTTGCTGATATTAAGGTTATATTGCCGTTTGAAGCTAATTTATTATTTTTAAATGCACTTGCTAAAGAGTTTATAAAAAGAGGTTTTGTAAATGAAGAGTTTATAAAAAATAGATGTGTTAAGTTTGAAGAGTATAAAGAAAATATACTTAAAGATAAGTATGATAAAAACTTCTTTTTAAAATTAAAGGGATTTGAGCATATTAAAGAGCAAATTGAGGAGATTGCAAAACTGCTTACAAAAAAAACAATTTTTGCTTGGGGGCTTGGTGTAACTGAGCATATTGATGGAACTGAAGCGGTAAATGCTATAAGTAATCTTGCTATGATGGGAGGACATTTTGGAGTTGGGGCTGGAGTTTTGCCACTTAGAGGTCAAAATAATGTTCAAGGTGCTTGTGATGTAGGGTGTTTGCCATATTACTTGCCTGATTATATTAGACCAAATGAAGATGAAATAGGGCTTATGACACCAGATGTGATTGAGCATATATTAAAAGGAGAAGTTAAAGCAATTTTAAATATGGGAGAAGATATTCTTCATATTCATCCAAATCAAAATAAAATCCACAAAGCATTTAATGAGCTTGAATTTTTAATGGTAATGGAAGTTATGAGAAATGAAATCACTGAAAAAGCTGATATAGTTTTTGGGGTAAAAAGTGCTTATGAAAAGAGTGGAGTTTATGTAAATGCTGAGAGGAGACTTCATTTAAGCAAGCCTTTAGTTAATAGTAATTTGCCAGATGATTGGGAAGTGATAAAAGCAATTGAGAATAGAATAAAAGGGGAATTTAAATTTAACTCAAGTGAAGAAGTATTTAATGAGTGCAAAAAAGAAGTCTCTAGATTCAAAGGTGCAAGTTATGAGAGACTCAATAAAAAGCCACTTCAATGGCCTATAAAAGAAGATGGGAGTGATTCTCCAATTTTGCATTTAGAAAAGTTTTCAACGCCAGATGGAAAAGGTCATTTTCACTATCATAAGTATCATCTAAGAGGAGAAGTTAAAGATTTGATTGAAAATAAAAAGAGATGGTATCTAAATACAGGAAGAGCCTTGCCTCAATATAATAATGCCGCTCAAACTAAAATAAGTGAGAGACTAACTAAAAGATATAGTGATGATATTGTTTTAATAAATGAAATTCACAAAAGTGAAATAGGAGAGTTTGTGAAATTAAAAAGCAAGTATGGAGAGAGTGGAAAACTTAAAGTAAAATATACAAACTCAATTAGACCTTATACCCTTTTTACTACATTTCATTTTGCTAAAAATAAAATTAACTTTCTTTTTGGAGATGAAGCAGACCATAAAGTGAAAACTGCAAGATTTAAAGCAATAGAAGTTGAGGTTATTCCAATTAAGGAGTAACCTTTTTAATTTTATTTGAAAAGTGACAGAGGTTATAGAATAACTTAAATTAATTTACTTAATTTATTTTAAATAAAATGATAAAATATATTGACATAAACAAACTAAATTGATATAATTTCAATGTAACTAAACAAAAGGAGGGGAAAATGGCAAAAAGAATGAAAGAAAATCAAGAAGTTACAAAAAAAGTAGATGCAGCACAAGAAAATTATGTAGATGAAAGAGTTAAAAAAATAACTGAAGAAGCAGTAAATGCTATTAATTTAGTAGGTGAAGTAGTTGATTTACTTGATAAAAAAGATAAAGAAAAAGCTCTTGAAACAATTAAAAAAGCAATAGGTGAGCTTGAAGTATTAATTGCAAGAGATCCTAATTTGCAAGTAGTTCCTGTTGATGTAAAAGAACAAATTATTGATTTCCCAGGAACAGTAGATGATATAGAAGTAGCAAAAACAGAAGTAGTTGCTTTAATTAAAGCAGGAGAAGTTCAAGTTGCTAGAGATATTATGTTAAATTTGGCAAGTGAACTTGATATTTATGTTACAGCACTTCCAATAGGAACATATCCTGTAGCTTTAAAAGCAATTATTCCTTTAATTGAACAAGAGAAATTTGAAGAAGCTAAAAAATTATTGATAGAAGCACTTGAGACATTGGTAGTAGAGAAAATAGTAATACCTTTGCCTATACTTAGAGCAGAACAGGCGATTATTAGAGCAAATGAACTTGCAAATAAAGAAAATCCAAATAAAGATGAATTAAAAGAACTATTAGCTTATGCAAAAGAACAATTAGAACTTGCAGAAGCTCTTGGATATGGTAAAAAAGAAATTGATTATAAAGATATTTATGAAGAAATTAAAAAACTTGAAGAAATTCTTGGAAGTGATAAATCAACTGAAGATATCTTTAAAACTCTTAAAGAAAAATTATCAAATATTATGGCAAAATTCAATCAACCAAAAGCTCCTACAAATATGCCAACTGCAGAAAAAAAAGAAGAGGGGAATAAATAATCCCCTTTTATTTTACTCCATGAGTATGTAAAAAATCTTTTCTTGATATTAGATTTTCAAGTATTGCAAATAGTATCATAAAATTTATAAAACTAGTACCTCCATGGCTTATTAAAGGTAAGGGCACTCCTACAACCGGTGCTAAATTCATAGTCATTGATATATTTATGTATGAATAGATGAAAATCATTAAAGCAACTCCTGCATACATTACTTTTGCAAAGTAATCATCTTTGAGACTTTGAGCTTTTGAGAGGAGATAATAGATTAATAAAAAATACAAAAATATTAAAATTAATGCTCCTATGAATCCAAATCTTTCTACATAATATGCAAATATAAAATCACTACTTGCAATTGGTAAAAATTTTAATTGAGTTTGGGTAGCTTGAGATTTGTTTTTCCCTGTTAATCCTCCACTTCCAATAGCGATTAAAGATTGTTTTACATGATAACTAGGTTTGTTTAAAAAACTTTCAATTCTTTGTTTTTGATAATCTTTCATAAAAAATTTATAATAAATTGGAACTACTATTAAAGAAGAGATTGCTATAGTTATCCATACTTTTTTTTCAACTCCTACAATAAATAAAACTCCAAATCCGATAATTAATAAAATTAAAGCAGTTCCTAAATCAGGTTCTTTTACTATTAATATAAAAGGTATTATGATATAAACAGAAAATTTTAAAAATTCTTTAAAAGAGTATTTTGGTTTTGG